>DATMDB010000125.1:0-3248 GCA_035558075.1 Burkholderiales bacterium | reverse complement strand
TGTTCCACAATCTCTTGGCGGCGCGGCAATGGCTTAAGGCCAACCCGGGGAATTATGTGTTGCAGCCGTTTATTCCCGGAAGCGCGCTGAGCCTTTGCGTACTATGCCGCGAAGGCACAGCGCATCTGTTGAGCTGCAATAAACAACGCGTGGTGGTGCGCGAGGGCCAGTTTCATTTTCTCGGCAGCGTGGTCAATGCCTTGACTGATGAAGACGGCGCTTTTGCGGAATTAGCTAGCCGCATAGCCGCGGCCATTCCCGGGCTGTGGGGCTATGTGGGCATAGATCTGGTGCAAAGCGGTTCTCAGCGGATAGTGATGGATGTGAACCCGCGGCTGACCACTTCCTATGTGGGTTTGCGCCACGCGCTGGGATGCAATCCCGCCGCGCTGGTATTGGATCTGCTGGACGATTCCAAACCTTTGCGCTTGCCAAAATTCACGCCGCGGCGGATTAAAGTTGACCTCGAGGCCTTGCATGCCTGATTGCGCCGTCGGCTGGGATTTGGGAGGCGCGCATCTCAAGGTGGCGCTGGTGGACGGCGCCGGGCGCGTAAGCCAAGCTATGCAGATCCCCTGCCCGCTGTGGCAAGGCTTGCAGCACTTGGAAAGTGCTGTGGCTCAAGCGCTGAATAATCTGAATCAGTCTGCAACGCTGCACGCGCTCACCATGACCGGAGAGCTCGCTGATATTTTTCCCAATCGCAACACCGGCGTCACCACCCTGGTGGAAGCGATGAACAGCAAATTGCCGCAAGCAAGCCTGCAAGTGTATGCCGGGCGCAGCGGTTTTGTTACACCCGCTCAAGCCAGGCAGCATGCCGGTGAGGTGGCTTCAGCAAACTGGCTCGCAACCGCCGAGTTCGCAGCCAAGCGTGTTAGGCAAGCGTTATTGATAGACATCGGCAGCACCACCACCGATCTGGTGTTGTTGAATTCCGGCAAAGTGCAGGCCCGGGGCTGGAATGACCATCAGCGCATGGCGTTTGATGAGCTCATCTATAGCGGCGTGGTGCGCACGCCGGTGATGACGGCTGCGGCGCGCGTGCCGTTCGCAGGCGAATGGCAGGGGCTGATGGCGGAGCAGTTCGCGACCATGGCGGATGTCTACCGGCTCACCAGAGAATTGCCGGAAGGAGCAGACCAGTTGCCTGCCGCGGATGGCGGAGGCAAGACCATGCAGGACAGCGCGCGGCGCCTGGCGCGCATGTTGGGCAGGGATCTGGAGTCGGCGCCGCTTTCAAGCTGGCAGCAACTTGCGGGCTATATCGCCGGGCTGCAATCGCAGCGTTTGCACGAGGCCTGCTCGCGCCTGTTTTCGCTTGGGCTGGTCGGCGAAGAGGCGCCGCTTATCGGAACGGGAATCGGTCGCTTTCTGGTGAAATCGCTTGCCGCGCGCTATGCACGGCCTTATCTGGATTTTTCCGGCTTGGTGGAATCGTCATTGATCGATCGTCAATGGATAGATGCCTGCGCGCCGGCGGTGGCGGTCGCGGTGCTGGCGCAAAGCAGAACGCGGGAATAAAATCTTATCATGCCACTGTTAACCGAACTCCCTTATCACGAAGACAGCGCGCGGCTGTTTGAAGCGATTGCCGACCTGCCTTGGGCGGCATTTCTCGACAGCGGCAAACGATACGCCGCGCATGCGCGCTACGATATTCTGGTGGCTGAGCCCTATGCCACGCTGGTCACGCGTGGCAAAGTGACCGAAATACGCCATCACGGCGCAAGCGAGCTTTCCCCAGAAGATCCTTTCATCCTGCTTAAGCGCCATCTCGAGCCAGCGCAGGAAAATCATTGCGGTTTGCCTTTCAGCGGCGGGGCGCTGGGTTATTTCGGCTATGATCTGGCGCGCCGGCTGGAGCGGCTGCCGGTTACCGCAGAAGACGCGGAGAAACTCCCGGAAATGGCCGTCGGCATTTACGACTGGGCGGTGGTGGTGGACCATCATTCGCGCCGCAGTTATCTCGCAAGCCTGGGCCGCGATGTGGAAACGCAAAGAAAATGGGATGAGCTGGTTAACTGCTTCAGCACACTGGCGGAAGAACGCTTTCGCGCGCCGTTCCGCATTACAAGCAAGATTGTTTCCAACCTCACGCCCGAGCATTATGCGCAGGCTTTTCAGCGCATTCACGACTACATCCGCGCCGGCGATTGCTACCAGGTGAATCTCGCGCAAAGATTTTCCGCCGCGGCGGCAGGCGACCCGTGGCTGGCTTACCAGGCGCTGCGCATCATCAATCCGGCGCCGTTTTCCGCTTATCTCAACACCCCTTACGCGCAGATTCTCAGCGCTTCCCCCGAGCGTTTTCTCAAACTCAGGGACCGTCAAGTCGAGACCAAGCCGATCAAAGGCACGCGGCCGCGCGCAGGGCATCCGCGTCTGGATGCGGCGCTCGCCGAGCTGCTGCGCGAAAGCGAGAAAGACCGCGCCGAAAACCTGATGATCGTCGATTTGCTGAGGAACGACCTCGGCAAATCATGTGAAACCGGCTCGGTGAAAGTGCCGAAACTGTTTGAGGTGGAAGGCTTCGCTACGGTGCATCATCTGGTGAGCACGGTGACCGGCACACTGGCAAAAGACAAAAGCGCGCTGGATTTGCTGCGCGGCTGTTTTCCGGGAGGTTCGATCACCGGCGCGCCCAAGCTGCGCGCGATGCAGATTATCGAGGAACTCGAGCCGCACCGGCGCGGCGTGTACTGCGGCGCCATCGGCTACATTGGCTTCGACGGTGGCATGGACAGCAACATCGTCATCCGCACCCTGGTTTATTCCGCGGGCACGATACGCTTCTGGGCGGGAGGCGGCATCGTCAGCGACTCACGCATGGAAGACGAGTACCAGGAAACTTTCGACAAAGCCGCGGCTATGCTGAGGCTGCTGGAACAAATATTAATAGCCGATGTGGGTCGCTAGCGAATCTGCGGATTTTGCCTTCATGCTGTGTCGCTGCTCGGTTTACTTGCTCACATACTGTTCGGCTCCGCCGTAAACCTCCGCTGCTCCTTGCCTGAAGCCAAACTTCTTGTTTCGCTCTTTTCACGCGTACATCCAATTATGTGGGTTATAAAACTTGGCGGCAGTCTCGCGAATTATCCCGACGATCTGAAGCGCTGGCTGGAAGAGCTCGCCGTGGCGGGTAGAGGCCGGGCGGTCATCGTTCCAGGCGGCGGTCCGTTTGTGGATTGCGTAAGAGCCGCGCAACAAGATTGGGGATTTACCGACAGTACCGCGCATCGCATGGC
>DATMDB010000124.1:0-6831 GCA_035558075.1 Burkholderiales bacterium | reverse complement strand
CGTTCCACAATGTTTCTTGCGGTAGCTTGCGCCCCTTCCCGCACCACGCTACGCGAGACCGAGTCCGGGGCGCCTTTCCGGGCGGTCTACTTTGTCGCTCGGCTTGCCAAGGGGGTCTGGCCATTGGCTGCGCCTCGCTTCGCGCATCCCATCCCGGAAAGCCGCCGTCGCAACCGCGTGGGACTTAATCAGAGGTTCCTTAATTATGTCGCTCGCCGTCCTCTACAGCCGCGCCCTTTCCGGCATGGAAGCGCCGCAGGTAACGGTGGAAGTGCATTTGGGTTCCGGTCTTCCCAGTTTTACCATCGTTGGACTCCCCGAAGCCGAAGTGAAGGAAAGCAAGGACCGCGTGCGCGCCGCCCTGTTGAATTGCCGCTTCGAGTTTCCAGCAAGACGCATTACGGTAAATCTGGCGCCGGCGGATCTTCCCAAGGAGAGCGGGCGTTTCGATTTACCGATTGCGTTGGGAATACTCGCCGCATCCAAGCAGATTCCATCCGGCAAATTCGCGGATTATGAACTCGCCGGAGAACTGGCGTTGACCGGCGAGTTGCGCCCGATACGCGGCGCATTGGCAATGACTTATTCCGCCTGCCGCTCCGGCCGTGCCTTCATCCTGCCGCTAGAAAACGCTGCCGAAGCTTCGCTGGTCGAAGAAGCTGAAGTCTATCCAGCGACTTCGCTCCTGCAGGTATGCGCGCATTTCGCTGGGCACGAGCCGCTCAAGCGCCATGTGGAAAAACCGCAGGCTGCCACGCCGCGCTATGACGATATGCATGAAGTAAAAGGCCAGGCGCATGCCAAGCGCGCGCTGGAAATTGCGGCAGCCGGAAATCACAGCGTGCTGATGGTGGGGCCGCCCGGCACGGGAAAAAGCATGCTGGCTGCGCGTTTTCCGGGTATTTTGCCGGAAATGACCGAAGAGCAAGCGCTCGAATCAGCGACGATACAGTCGCTGGCGAGCGGAGGTTTTAAAATCGAGTGTTGGAGAAAACGTCCCTACCGCGCACCGCACCACACCGCCTCAGCTGTTGCGCTGGTGGGTGGCGGCGGCAATCCGCGGCCCGGCGAGATTTCGCTGGCGCTGCATGGCGTGTTGTTTCTTGATGAACTGCCCGAGTTCGATAGAAAAGTATTGGAAGTGCTGCGCGAGCCGCTGGAATCGGGGCGCATCACCGTATCGCGCGCCGCACGCCAGGCGGATTTCCCGGCGCAGTTCCAGTTGATTGCGGCGATGAATCCCTGCCCGTGCGGATATCTTGGGCATTTCAGCGGCAAGTGCAGATGTACGCCTGATCAAGTGGCGCGTTACCGCAGCAGGATTTCCGGACCGCTGCTTGATCGAATAGACATACAAATCGAAGTTCCCGCGGTGCCTGAAGAAGAACTGACCCGGCATGCGAGCGGCGAACCTTCCGGCGCCATCAAGGCGCGCGTCGAAGCGGCGTATCAGCTGCAGCTGGCGCGCCAGGGCCGGCCTAATGCGCAGCTTACCACCACGGACATTGACCGTATTTGCATACCCGACACGAAGGGCCTGGAATTGCTGAAACAGGCAATCAGCCGCCTGAGCCTCTCAGCGCGCGCGTATCACCGGATTTTAAAAGTCGCACGCAGCATTGCCGACCTCGCCGGCGAAACAGCAATCCGCGCAGCGCATATTGCCCAAGCGGTGCAGTATCGAAGGTTTTTCGACCGTGTAACTTAGCCAGCCGCATTTGACTGAGGGTCGAATATGTTTCAAAGTTGCGCTCAATGCGAATAGCGAAGTTAAAAACGTTGGCCTTGGCTTGGCTTGCCGCCTCGCTTGCTTGGTCTTGCGCGGCTGTGAATCCACTGGACAAAGACAGGCAAGAGCTCAATGCGGCAGAGGTGTGCTGTATGAGCTATGAGCAATTTAATTTCGTGCCACTCAATGTCGGAGATTCAGAAAGCCTGACAATTAATCGCTCAAGCCCGGCCTTCCTGTTTGAAACCGGCAAGAGCTATTTCCAGGCGTTCCGGCTACCTGTCGCTAAGAAGCCCTATGCAGTCATTATCCAGAGTCATTTCATCGAGAGCAGAACTCGTTCAGGAACCTCATATGTGTTCAGCCCGGCGGTGGTGTTCCTTGACGCAGGTTACCGCGTGACCCGCAGGCTGGATAAAGGCCTTAATGCGGCGATCGGCACCGGCGACAGCCTGGGATCAGCCAATCTGGAATTGCAAATACGCATCGATCCCCGATCCACGGAAGAGAGATTCATGGTCATTTATACCACCGCCACGCTGCTTGATAAACCGACGATCTTGGGAGTGTACAAATATGCACGAGGGGGGACGATTGAAGACCATTATCCGGTGCCGAACGCGCCAGTCGGCGAGCTCAAGGTGAGCCTGACGTCTGCGATATATTAAATGGCCATAAACGCCGCCGCAATAGAAAACTGGCGCGAGGAAAAACGCTCCGCTTATCTTTACCGCATGGTGGCCGCGGCCGAAGCGGGGAGCTCCCGCCAGGCGCTTTTTCTGGAACTTGCGGACGCAGCCGAAAACCAGGCGCTGATTTGGGCGCAAATAATTCGTGACGGCGGCGGTGGCGTCCCGCAAGGATACACGCCCGATCTGCGTGCGCGGGTGGTGACTTTTCTCCTGAAGTTTGTAGGCCCGCGCCATATGCGCCCGGCGCTTGCGGCGATGAAAGTGCGCGGCATGTCGATTTACAGCAAAGATGAGCCCGGCCATGCGATGCCGCTGAGCCTCGAAGAAGTCGGCCGCCGCCATCGCGGGGTGGGAAGCGGCGGAAACCTGCGTGCCGCGGTGTTCGGCGTAAATGACGGCCTGGTGTCCAACGCCAGCCTGATTTTGGGAGTGGCGGGTGCGACCGCAGATAATGCCGTGGTCCTGCTTTCAGGTGCTGCGGGGCTGCTTGCGGGAGCGTTTTCCATGGCGGCGGGGGAATATGTTTCGGTACGCTCGCAGCGCGAAATGTATGAGTACCAAATCGGGCTTGAGCGCGAAGAGCTCGAGCAATATCCCGAGGAGGAAGCGGCGGAACTGGCGCTGATTTACGAGGCGCGCGGCATGCCGAAAAGCGAAGCGCAACGCCTCGCGGAAGGCATTTTGACCGATCCGGAGAAAGCGCTGGATACGCTGACACGCGAAGAACTGGGGCTCAATCCGGAAGATCTCGGCTCGCCTCGCGGCGCTGCGCTGTCTTCTTTCTTTTCTTTTGCTTTCGGCAGCGCCATCCCGCTTTTGCCTTTTCTGTTTGCGGCAGGCGATAAGAGTCTTTTCCTTTCCGTAGCGCTCAGTGCGATCTCGCTCTTCATCGTCGGCGCGATATTGAGCCTCTTCACCGGCCGTCATGCGCTCTTCAGCGGTTTTCGAATGCTGGTCATTGGCGCCGCAGCCGGAGGCGCAACCTACCTGATCGGCAAACTGCTGGGCGTCAGTCTTGCCTGAAACTTAATGAAAGTTGACAAGGCGGGAACTAAAAGGTAACTTGTCGCCTCAATGCGCCGATTTGATTTCAGCTTGCGGGCGCAGGAACCTGTCTCATCAGTAGCCGCGTGTGCGACGGCTGCGATTTGCGATGCAATCCTAGGCGCGAGTCGCGCCGTTGAGCCCCCCTCAACAAGCGGCGAGCAACGACGGAGCGCGCGCAAATCGTGCCGTCCCGAAGGGTTGCTGTCAAAATAGACGTCTGTGGTGTCGTTCGGCCTCGCCATATCGACATATGGCTTCGTCCTCACTCCTAACATCCGCTCTGTTTTGCCTAGCAACGCATCACGTGCCTACTGATGAGACAGGTTCCAAAAATCTGCTAAAGCGAGACACAACCCGTCCGCGTTAAGCAGAACGGGTTTTTTGTTTTCATTGCGGCGATTTTTATCATGCAGACGCGCGCTTCACTACTCGAACAATCGCTCAAGCGACGCATACTGATTCTGGATGGCGCGATGGGCACGATGATCCAGAGCTACAAGCTCGGAGAAAGCAATTATCGGGGAAGCCGCTTTGCCGATTTTCCGCACGACCTCAAAGGCAACAACGATTTGCTCACGCTCACTCAGCCGCAGATTATCCGCGATATTCATTCCGTGTACCTGCAAGCGGGGGCGGACATCATCGAGACCAACACCTTCAACTCCAATGCGCCCTCACAGGCGGATTACCACCTGGAGCATCTGGTTTACGAGTTAAATTTGAGCGCAGCCAAACTCGCGTGCGACGTGGCGGATGAATTCACCGCCGAAACACCGGACCAGCCGCGCTTTGTCGCAGGCGCTTTGGGACCCACCAACAAGACCGCCTCGATTTCGCCGGATGTCAACGACTCGGGTTTTCGCAACATCACGTTTGACGCTCTGGTCGCGGCTTATAGCGAAGCCGTGCGCGGCCTGCTCGATGGCGGTGTGGACATTCTCTTGCTTGAAACCATTTTCGACACCCTTAACGCCAAGGCGGCGATTTTCGCTGTTGAGACTGTTTTCGAAGAGCTGGAAGCCGCCGAAGCAGGCAACAAAGTCATCGGCCCGCAGGCGGGTCGGCGCCGCGTGCCGGTGATGATTTCAGGCACAATCACCGACCAATCCGGACGCACGCTTACCGGGCAAACCACCGAAGCCTTCTGGAACTCGGTGCGCCACGCGCAGCCGCTTTCCATCGGGCTTAACTGCGCTCTCGGCGCAAAACTGATGCGCCCGTATATCGAAGAATTGTCGAAAATTGCCGACACTTACGTGTGCGCTTATCCCAATGCCGGCCTTCCCGATCCGCTATCTCCCACGGGCTTTCCCGAAGGACCGGAAGATACTGCCGGTTTCCTGAAGGAATTCGCGCAAAGCGGCTTTATCAACATCGTCGGCGGCTGCTGTGGCACCACTCCCGTGCATATCAGGGCGATTCATGACGCGGTGCAGGGCATTCCACCGCGCGTGGTGCCGAACATTGAAAAAAAACTGCGCCTGTCGGGACTGGAGCCACTCAGCATCGGCGATGATTCGCTGTTCGTCAACATTGGCGAGCGCACCAATGTCACCGGCTCCAAAGCCTTTGCGCGGCTGATTCTCAATGGCAACTATGGAGAAGCGTTGAGCGTGGCCCGGCAACAGGTGGAAAACGGCGCGCAGATGATAGACGTCAACATGGACGAGGCGATGCTCGATTCCAAGCAGGCGATGGTGAAGTTTTTGAACCTCATTGCCTCCGAGCCTGACATCTCGCGGGTGCCGGTGATGATTGACTCCTCGAAATGGGAAGTGATTGAAGCGGGCCTGAAATGCGTGCAGGGCAGGTGCGTGGTGAACTCCATCAGCATGAAAGAAGGCGAAGCGGAATTCATCAAGCACGCGCGTCTCGCGCGGCGTTACGGCGCTGCGGTGGTGGTGATGGCTTTCGACGAGAAAGGCCAGGCGGATACGCTCGCGCGCAAAATTGAAATCTGCACCCGCTCGTATCATCTGCTGTTGAAGGAAGCCGGCTTCGCCCCCGAAGACATCATTTTCGACCCCAACATTTTTGCGATCGCCACCGGGATTGAAGAGCACAGCAATTACGGCGTGGACTACCTCGAAGCAACGCGCGCCATCAAACGCGCGCTGCCGCACGCCAAGGTGAGCGGCGGCGTGTCCAACGTCTCGTTTTCCTTTCGCGGCAATGACGCTGTGCGCGAGGCGATACATACCGTGTTTCTGTATCACGCGGTCAAGGCGGGCATGACCATGGGCATCGTCAACGCCGGACAGCTTGGCGTGTATGAGGAGATTCCCAAAGATCTGCTGGAGCGGGTCGAGGATATTGTGTTGAACCGGCGCCCGGATGCGGCGGAGCGCCTGGTGCGCTTCGCCGAGACCGTGCAAGGGCAGGCGAAGACCGCCGTTGAAGATTTGTCATGGCGCAAAGGCAGCGTCGGGGAGCGGCTCACCCACGCGCTGGTGAAAGGAATTGATGCCTTTATTATCGAAGACACCGAGGAAGCGCGCAGTAAATACCAACGCCCGATCCAGGTGATAGAAGGACCGCTGATGGACGGTATGAATGTGGTGGGCGATTTGTTCGGCTCGGGCAAGATGTTCCTCCCTCAAGTGGTGAAATCCGCGCGCGTTATGAAGCGGGCGGTGGCCCATCTCGTGCCTTATATCGAGGCGGAAAAGCGGAAATCGGGCGAAGTGCAAAAGCCCAAAGGCAAGATTGTGATCGCCACGGTCAAGGGGGATGTGCACGACATCGGCAAGAATATCGTCGCGGTGGTGCTGCAATGTAATAACTACGAGGTGATTAATCTCGGGGTAATGGCGCCTTGCGCCAAAATCCTGCAGACCGCGCGCGAAGAAAAGGCTGACATCATCGGGCTGTCAGGATTGATTACACCTTCGCTGGAAGAAATGGCACATGCAGCGAAGGAGATGCAGCGCGAGGGCTTCACCATCCCGCTGTTGATTGGCGGGGCGACCACTTCGCGGGTGCATACTGCAGTGAAAATAGAACCCGGCTACCAGGGTGTCACCATCTGGGTGCCGGATGCTTCGCGCAGCGTGGGCGTGTGCAGCAGCCTGCTTTCCGACGAACAGCGCAGCGGCTACATTAAAGGCATTAAGCAGGAATATGAAAAGGTGCGCGTGCAGCACAGGGAAAAGAAAGGCCAGCCGCTGCACAAGCTCGTCGAGGCGAGAAAGAACGGCCTGAAAACGGAATGGAAGCATTACGTGCCGCCAAAACCCGGTTTTATCGGTTTAAAAGCGTTTAAGGATTATCCTTTGCGGGAGCTTGTGTCCTGCGTAGACTGGACGCCGTTTTTCCAGACCTGGGAACTCTCGGGCCGCTACCCGGCGATTTTGCAGGACGAAG
>DATMDB010000123.1:0-6042 GCA_035558075.1 Burkholderiales bacterium | reverse complement strand
GCAAGTAACCCTTGTAATCGCGGAATACGATCGCGCTCTGAGTGCGGAACTGTCGGAGCGGAGACTTAAACTCGCTCAAAAGTGCCTACTTCTCTTCCTTATCCCATCGGCTTTTGTCTGTGCCCTAGGATTCGCATTAGCTTGGGTGCGACGTGGATTCTCATCTAAGAATGACGATCAGCGTCTATGATTACCTAACCGATCCGCACCCTCACAAACCAACAGTGCCCAGATTTGCCCTTAGTGGGGAGCCGTCAGGGCTCGAACTGTGCTAGCTCTGGACTGATTTTCTTGGCGTGCTGCGCGTTCCTTCGACAAGTCTGTCCTGAGTTTATCGAAGGGCTCGGGACAAGTCTTAAGGTTCAGCTTTTAATTCCCAGTGTTTCCACCGCGTGCTTGCGCAGTGATGCTATAATCTTTTCAGAATTTGCAGTTGTATTGTCGCTGCGTATCACACATCTGGCGACCGGGATTGAAAATCAAACTGGGGAGTGGCCGAGCGGTCAATGGCGCCTGCCTCTGAAGCAGGTTTATCGGGGGTTCGAATCCCTCCTCCCCTACCAGTTTCCCTGCTTGAACAAATTCCAATGTCCAGATTTGCCTGCGTTGGAGAGCCGAGTGTGGCTCGAACTGCGCCAGTTCTAAACTGATTTTCTTGGCGTGCTGCGCATTCCTTCAACCAGCCTGTCCTGAGTTTATCGAAGGGCTTAGGAGAGGCCTTAGCGGTTTAGCTTTTAATTCCCAGTATTTCCGCGGCGTGCGGAATCTCGCCCCGCTCCGCCCAAAAAAAAGCCGGGCATAGGCCCGGCTTCTTTATTGCTGAAATGCTTGAGTGGTTTACGCGGCCTGAATATTGGACGCTTGCTTCTTGCCTTTATTCCCCTCGGTGATCTCGAAGGACACTTTCTGCCCTTCTTTAAGGGTTTTGAAGCCTTGCATGTTGATTGCCGAGAAGTGGGCGAATAAATCTTCCCCGCTCACATCCGGGGTGATGAAACCAAAGCCTTTCGAGTCATTAAACCACTTTACTGTTCCGGTTGCCATTTTACGTTCCTTAATTAAATTGAAAAAACAGGACAAGCCTGATGTCTAAATCTCAAGGCTTAAAAAGGACGAAAATTCAACAACCAGAATAATTCAGACCCCAAACACCTGAAACTAAACACCCGCCATGTTATACGCACTATACGTCCGCTTGTCAAAACAATTTAACGTCCGGTAGCATCCGGCGGCTATCTGCCTCCCGTAACATCAATAAAGGCTCCGTTGATGTACGAAGCTTCATCCGAGAGCAGCCACATAATTGCGTTCGCCACCTCGATAGCCGTGCCCCCGCGCTTCATCGGCACCAATTCCTTGACGCGATCCACTCGGTTCGGTTCGCCGCCGCGGGCATGGATCTCGGTGTAGATAAAGCCGGGCCGCACGGCATTTACGCGAATGCCTTCTTCGGCGAGTTCCTTGGCCAGCCCTATGGTCATCGAATCAATGGCGCCTTTGGAGGCGGCGTAGTCCACGTATTCGCCTGGAGAACCCAGGCGCGATGCGAATGATGACACGTTGACAATGACTCCACCCGCCCCGCCGTGCTTAGTGGACATGCGCAGCACGGCTTCACGCGCGCATAAGAAACATCCCGTAATGTTTGTTGTAAAAACACGGTTCAGACGGGCAGCGCTCATGTTCTCAAGCTTCATTTGCTGCTCCAAAATCCCGGCGTTGTTTACGAGCGCGGTGAGGGGCCCTAATTCCTTGGCTACGGTTTTGAACAATCTGATCACATCGGATTCCGAAGCGACGTCGGCAGCCACAGCTATGGCTTGCCCTCCGGAGCGGGTGATTGCGCCGGCAACGGCATCGGCGGCGGTTCGATTTTGGAGATAGTTAACGCATACGGCGTAGCCGCGCTCCGCGGCAAGCTTCGCGGTAGCGGCGCCTATGCCACGGCCGCCTCCCGTGATGACTATTATTTTATTCATGACTCAAAATACTTAATGCCGGTGGCAGACCGGCGGCTGGTAACTTTTTCTTGCGTCGCCAAGAAAAAGTTACCAAAAAGAAGGCGACCCCGGTTCGCCGACATCCCCTGCGTTCCTCAGCCATACCGGGCGCTGCGCAACTCGCGCTACGCGCTCAGACAGTGCTCGCTTCACTTCCCCCGCTTTGGCTTCGTCACTTGGCGGCTCACAGGGGATATCAAAACCGAATTACCGAAAATTATTTCGACTCTGCCGCGACTGTTTCATCGGCATCACAAGCTACAACTTGCCAGAAGTGCTGGCGACGCCGCCTAGCATTTCGGCCGCGTGCTTGCGCGTAGTTTCAGTGATTTTGACGCCGCCCAGCATGCGGGCGATTTCCTCGATGCGCGCTTTTTCATTCATCACTTCAATGCGGCTCAAGACCGAGCCATTGACCGAGGATTTGCTCACCTGCCACTGCTGATCGCCCGCCGCCGCGACTTGCGGCAAGTGCGTGATGCACAACACCTGGCGCTCCTTGCCAAGCTTTTTGAGCAATCTTCCGACAATTTCGGCGGCGCGCCCACCGATGCCAGCGTCAACTTCGTCGAAAATCATGGTGGGCACCGCGCCGACTTTGCTGGTGACGACTTGAATTCCAAGGCTGATGCGCGACAATTCGCCGCCTGATGCAACCTTGGCAAGCGGCCACAATGGCAAGTTTTTATGGGCGCTCACCAGAAATTCCACCTGTTCCAAGCCATGAGCCGCGCCTTCTTCAAGCGCGTTCAAATCCACCGAAAATTCTCCGCCGCTCATGGCGAGGTTTTGCATCGTTTCGGTGACTTCCTTTGACAGCGATTTAGCCGCCTTCTTGCGTGCCGCGCTTAATTTTTTAGCGTGGGCTTCATACACACTGCGCGCGGATGCTTCCTGCTCTTTGAGTTCCTCCACCCCGCCAACGCCGCCCATTTCCTGCAAGCGCGCCTCAAACTTGTGCAGCAAATCGGGAATTTCCTCAGGTTTCACGCGATACTTGCGCGAGGTTGAATGAATCGCATCAATGCGCCGCTCCGTCTGCTGCAAACGTTCAGGATCGAGATCGAGCTTTTCCTGATAGTGCCGAATCGTGTACACCGCTTCCTGCAACTGGACTTGCGCCGGCTCCAGGATATCCAGTATTTCTTTCAAACCTGGGTCCTGTTCGATCAGGTTCCGGAAACGGGAAATCAGCGAATTGAGCTGCGCTATCAGCGCAGCCTCGTTTTCCGAAAGCATATCAAGCGCCATTCCCGCAGCCTCCAGCAGAGTCGCGGCATGGGCAAGACGCGAGTGTTCTGCCTGAAGCGTTTGCCACTCATCGGGGAGAAAATTCAGGGTCGTGAGTTCGCGCACCTGCCATTCCAGTTGCTCGCGCTCGGCGGCAAATGCCGCGGCATTGGTTTCCCATTCCTGCCGCCTTTTGCGCAAACTCTGCCAATGGCGGTAATGCTCTGCGATTTGGGCGGCCAGCGCGCCTAATCCGCCATAGGCATCCACAAGTTCACGCTGCGATCCGGCCTTTAGCAGCGTCTGGTGCGCATGCTGGCCGTGGATTTCAACCAGTTTCTCGCCCGCTTCGCGCAGTTGCTGCACGGTCGCCGTGTGACCGTTGATGAATCCGCGCGAGCGGCCCCCGGCCTCGATCACACGGCGCATTAAACAAACGCCCGGATCGCCCTCCAGATCATTTTCGCGCAGCCAGGCGGAAAGCGCGGCCAATTTGCCGATATCAAACTCGGCGGCGATTTCTGCGCGTTCAGCGCCGTTACGCACCACCACGCCATCGGCGCGCTCGCCCAGGGTAAGCGCCAGCGCGTCAATCAGTATGGATTTCCCTGCGCCGGTTTCTCCCGTCAGCACGGTGAAGCCCGGCTTGAATTCGAGCTCCATTGTGTCGACGATGACAAAATCGCGGATGCTCAGAGCCTTTAACATAACTACGAGGTTTTGCTCCAGTGCAGCTTTTCGCGCAGCATGTGGTAGTAGTTGTGCCCCACCGGGTGGAGCAGGCGGATGGTGTCGGGAGCGCGCCGCACCTGTATTTTGTCGCCATCGCGCAAATCAAAATGTGAATGGCTGTCGAAGTGTGCGCGCGCATCACCCGAATCGTGCATCAGGATTTCCACGATGGAATCGCCGTTTACTATGATAGGACGGTTGCTCAAGGTATGCGGGGAAATCGGCACCAGGGCGATCAGGCTAAGCGAAGGATGCACGATCGGCCCGCCGGATGACAGCGCATAAGCGGTAGAACCGGTGGGAGTGGCGGCAATCAGGCCGTCGGAACGCAAGGTATAGACGTACTGCTGATTGATATGGACGTCGAATTCAATCAGGCTGCCCTTCGCGCCCTTGCTTATCACCACGTCGTTGAATGCCAGCACTTTCAGCACGCTCTGGTTGTTGCTGAAGATTTCAGCGGAAAGCAGCATGCGTTCTTCAGTGACGTATTTGCCGTCGAGTATCGTGCCGATGGTTTCCAGCATGGTGTCCACCGAAATGTCGGTTAGAAACCCCAGCCGTCCCTGGTTGACGCCCACCAGCGCTACGTTGTGGGGGGCAAAGGTGCGGGCGATATTGAGCATGGTGCCATCGCCACCAATTACGATCGCGAGATTCGCCCGTTTGCCGATTTCCTCGATCGCCAATACCGGGTAGGTGCTGTTTTCGAGATGCACCGCAGTCAGCCTGTCCACCAGCACCGTGGCACCGCGGTCTGTCAGGAAGCGCGCCAGACGCGCAACATGCCCGGCGATTTCGGGGCTTTTGTATTTGCCGATGAGGGCAATGGTTTTAAAAGTATTGTTCATGCCTAAATTAGACCACAAAACAATCCGCAAAGGGTGAGGGGTTAGGGGTCGGGAGCAGAATCTTGTCTGGCGTTAACACTTCTCACCTCACTTCTCACACCTCACAAGCTTCTTTGTGTAGAATTGAGGAACCTCTGATTTAAGTCGCACGTGGCCGCGACGGATGGCTTTCCGGGCGCCAGACGCGAAGCGAGGAGCGACGTGTTCTTGACCGCACACCAGCGACGAGCGACACAGTCCGTTGCACGGAAAGCCCCGTCCCTTCGGGTTGCGGCGAAATGCGCCGCTGGCGGCGTTGCTCGGCTTGCGAATAGCTTTTACTATTCGCTGCACCTTGCGCCTTGCCATCATTCGCATTTCGCCGGCAACGCGGTTTACGCGGGACTTAATCAGAGGTTCCAGTCATGCTCAGCGAACGTGCCCAGGTCCTGCTAAAAACCCTGGTGGAACGCTATATCAGCGACGGCCAGCCGGTCGGTTCGCTCGCGCTTTCGAAATATTCCGGATTGGATTTAGGCCCGGCCAGCATTCGCAACATCATGGCCGACCTGGAAGAGATGGGTTTCATTGCCAGCCCGCATACTTCTGCCGGACGGGTGCCCACCCCGCTCGGCTACCGTTTCTTTGTGGACACTCTGCTCACCATCAAGCCGCTCGACACGGTGCAAATCAACCAGCTGGAAGGCCAGTTACAGACCGAAAATATGCAAAAATTGGTGCATTCCGCCTCGCATCTGCTCTCGGATCTCACGCACTTTGCCGGCGTGGTCGTGAACCCCAAACGGCGCAGTGCCACGTTCCGGCACATCGAATTCCTGAGCCTCGCCGACAAACGCATCCTGCTCATCATCGTCACCCCGGAAGGCGACGTGCAAAACCGCGTCATCATTACCGAAAAAAACTATTCCCCTGCAGAACTCACTCAAGCCGCCAACTTTCTCAACCAGAATTATGCCGGCAGCACCTTCGAAGAAATACGCAAACATGTCCGGGAAGAGCTCCGGCAGTTGCACAGCGACATGAGCGCCCTGATGACCGCTGCGCTGGAAGCGGGCAGCCAGGCGTTCTCGGAGTCGGCCGCCGACTACGTGATTTCCGGTGAACGCAACCTGTTGCACGTGCAAGATCTGTCCTCCAACATGGCGCACTTGCGGACGCTTTTTGATCTGTTCGAACAGAAGACCGCACTGCTGCAACTTCTCGACATCAGCAGCCGCGCCCACGGCGTG
>DATMDB010000122.1:0-2030 GCA_035558075.1 Burkholderiales bacterium | reverse complement strand
GTTCCACGGTAGCGGTGATAGGGTTGGGCGGAGTGGGGCTGGCTTCGGTTCTAGGCGCGATTCTCGCAGGCGCGCGCCGGCGAGAATTGCTCCGAGAACCGAAGCCAGTCCCACTCCACCCAACCCTATCACCGCTACCGTGGAACCCGGTGTCACGCGCGCGGTGTTAAGCACCGCGCCGACTCCGGTGAGCACAGCGCAGCCGAAAAGCGCCGCTACATCGAGAGGCAGATCTGTTTCTAACTTAATAAGCGAGCGGCGTGAAACGGTGGCGTATTGCGCGAATGCCGAAACGCCCATGTGGTGATTGAGCAACGTTGCGCCTCGCTTGAGACGCCGCGCGCCGGAGAGCAACGTACCCGCGACATTGGCCGCTCCCCCCGGCTCGCACAGCGCAGGCCGGCCTTCGGCGCAAGGCAGGCAATGGCCGCAGCTCGGCATGAATACCATCACCACATGGTCGCCTTTTTTGAGGTCGTCAACTCCCGCGCCCAACTCTTCGACAATTCCGGCCGCTTCATGGCCGAGCACCAGGGGGGTGGGCCGAGGCCGGTCGCCGTTGATGGCCGACAAATCGGAATGGCACAAACCGGCTGCGGCGATTTTCACCAACACTTCGCCGGGCCCGGGCGGGTCGAGTTCCACTTCCTCAACCAACAGCGGCCTGGTCACTGCATAGGGCGGCTTCACGCCCAGCTGATTCAGCACGGCGGCTTTAATTTTCATTAGTAATCTCCGTGAATTCTTGTATCGCCAGCCGGGGCGGACAAAAAAACCGGCACAAGGCCGGCTTGTAATGAACGGAAAATCTACTTGAGCAACTTCTGCAGCTCGCCGCTTTGATACATTTCGGTCAGGATGTCCGAGCCACCAACGAATTCGCCGTTGACGTAGAGCTGCGGAATGGTCGGCCAGTTGGCGTATTCCTTGATGCCCTGGCGAATTTCCGGATTGGAGAGCACATCCACCGTGAAAATATCCTGCACTCCGCAGGCCTTGAGGATATTCACCACATTGGCGCTGAATCCACACTGCGGAAAATCAGGCGTGCCTTTCATGTACAACACCACGGGGTGCTCGGTGACCTGCTTTTTGATAAATTCCTGCGCGCTCATAACTGCTCCTGAAAATAAATCAACTTGAAATATTATAACATCACTCAGTCAATCCGGCCGCCTGAAACGCGCGGAATTCCCGCCAGGTCGTTGGCGCAAAAGAGCCGGGTAAAACCGCTCTGCGCAAGCAATTGCATGCAGGAATGCGCCTGATCGTAGCCGTGCTCCAATAGCAACCAGCCGCCTGCGCAAAGGTGCGAGGGCGCCCCTTGAATAATTTGGCGAATACACTCGAGCCCACCAGCTCCGCCGTTAAGCGCCTGCCTGGGCTCAAAGCGCACATCGCCTTGCTGCAGATGCGCGTCGTCAGACGCAACATAAGGGGGATTGGAAATAATGTAATCGTATGTTTCCACGCCCAAAGCGTCGTACCAGTCGCTGTTTTTAAACATCACCCCCCGGTAATCCGCGCCGAGCAGATTTTTGGCATTTTGCCGCGCTACAGCGAGCGCCGCTTCGGAACAGTCAACCGCGGTAACGTTCGCCATCGGACGATGGTGGGCAAGAGCGAGCGCGATGTTGCCGCTGCCCGTTCCCAGCTCCAGCACCTTGCAGGATTGATCTTGCGGCATGCGCCCCAGCGCCCGTTCCACCAGCAACTCGGTTTCGGGCCGGGGTATCAGCACCACCGGAGTTATTTTGAAATTCAGACCGTAAAATTCACGCTCACCCAGGATGTAAGCGGTGGGCTCTCCGGCCCTGCGGCGTTGTATCAGCTTCTCGCAGGCAGCCGCTTGGCGGGAGCTCAAGATTTGCTCGTGGTGGGCGGCAAGATAAGCGCGGTTCACGTCAAGCGCCGCTTGCAGCAGCAGATTCGCGTCGTAGGCTTGCAGCCCGCTCTTGCGCAATGCGCGCGCAACGCTGATCGGAGCGGCGGCTGAAGCAAAATTTTTGACAGCCTTCTGCATCAGGTTT
>DATMDB010000121.1:0-2878 GCA_035558075.1 Burkholderiales bacterium | reverse complement strand
GTCTTTCCAGCTCCTGCAGCAGATCCGATTTCAAGTCAGCGCGGCTTGCCACTTCAAACGTTTCAAACAGAAACAACAGTGCCGAGTGGTTTTCCATCGCCTCGGATTTGCCCGAGAAATACTCCACTTTACGATATAGATCCTCCAGCCGCAGCAGGGTCCGAATACGCTCGTTAAGTGGATATTCGTAGCTAATCACTGTGCGTCACGGACCTCAAAATTTCAATTCTCACTCATTAAACTGGATTTGACAAACCACCCGTCATGAACCCATGGCCGGGTTATGCTGCGCCAGTTTGAGGTATTTGCGGTGCAAGGCTTCGACCTGTTGTTGCAGGTGCGCAAAGCTCGCGTCGTTCGACAAAACATCGTCGGCGAGCTTAAGCCGCGCCGCCCGGCTTAACTGTGCCGCCATGACGGTGCGTACCTCGGCTTCGCTTAAGCGGCTGCGCGACATGGCGCGGATGATTTGTTGCCGTTCATCGCAGTCCACCACCAGCACCTGTTGCACCCGGTCGCGCAACTCACCCGTTTCAAAAAGCAGCGGCACCACCAAAACCGCATAAGGGCTGCCGCAGCGGGCAAGTTGTTGTAGCGCTTTGGCGCGGATCAGCGGATGCAATAGCGCTTCCAGGTTTTTTTTTGCTTGGGCGTCGGAAAAAACCCGTTTGCGCAGCTGCATGCGGTCCAGCGAACCGTCGCTGGCGAAAATGTCCGGGCCGAACTGCCGGCGAATTGCCGCAAGGGCCGGCCCGCCAGGCGCGGTGAGTTGATGCGCGATGGCGTCGGTATCCACAACCTGAATGCCGCGTTCGGCAAACATCCGCGCCGCGCTGCTCTTGCCACAGCCAATGCCGCCGGTCAAGCCTACCGTAAAGGACATAACAGCGTGCCGATGTAGTCGACCTCGCAGAGCTGCTGCCCCAAGACCAGCGCAATCATGCCGGCCGCGGCGAGATAGGGGCCGAACGGAATCGGTACATGGCGGCTGCGGTCTTTCGCAAGAATCAGTGTGATGCCGATGGCTGCGCCGACAAAGGATGAAAGCAGAATCACCGGCAGCAGCATTTGCCAGCCGAGCCAGGCGCCGATGGCGGCAAGGAGTTTAAAGTCTCCGTAGCCCATGCCTTCTTTGCCGGTCGCCCATTTGAATACCCAGTAAACGGCCCATAACGCAAGATAGCCAGCAGTGGCCCCGATCACAGCTGATTTCACGTCGCTAAACAGCGTCCCGAGATTAAATAGCAAGCCACACCACAACAAAGGCAAAGTAATGCTGTCCGGCAATAACTGGGTGTCGAGATCGATAAAGGTAAGCGCGATCATGCACCAGGCGAAAAGCATAGCTGCAAGGGCGGTCACGCCAAAGCCGAAGCGCCAAGCGATGATGGCGCTCAACACTCCGCTTAACGCTTCTACCAGTGGGTAGCGTTTGGCTATCGAGGCGCCGCAGCCCGAGCATTTACCGTGTAACACCAGGTAACTGAAAAGAGGTATGTTTTCCAGTACCGTGATAGGCTTGCCGCACTGCGGACAGGCCGATCGCGGAATGAAGAGGTTAAAGCGCGCTGCTGCGGCGACCGGCTCGCCCTTAACTTCCGCACACTGCTCGCGCCATTCCCGCTCCAGCATTTTGGGCAGGCGGTAGATGACCACGTTTAAAAAACTTCCCACCATCAAGCCCACAACCAGACACAGCGCGATAAACAGGTAAGGCGACGATTGTAATAATTGAGGCAATGACATGGCCTTGATCTAGAAAAGAAGCATATGCAGCAACGGGAACTTGCTGCGAACACTGGGATTTCGTGTGCGGGCGGCCAGGAAGCCCGAGTTTCTTCGAAGTCGTCTTATACCGCCTGGCCCATCTTGAAGATCGGCAGATACATGGCGATCACCAGGCCGCCAATCAGCGTGCCGAGGACCACCATGATCACCGGTTCCATCAGGCTGCTTAACGCCTCCACCGCGTCATCCACCTCCCCCTCGAAGAAATCCGCAACCTTGTTAAGCATGTTGTCCAATGCTCCGGATTCTTCGCCGATCGCTACCATTTGCAGAACCATGCTGGGGAAAACTTTGGTATTTTGCATCGCCACGGTGAGGCTGGTGCCGGTGCTGATCTCGCTCTGGATTTGCTTGGTTGCCTCGTAATAAACGTAATTCCCTGCAGCCCCCGCCACCGAATCCAGTGCTTCCACCAATGGCACGCCGGCGGCAAACATGGTTGACAGCGTACGGGCCCAGCGCGCAATCGTGGCTTTCTCGATGACCGGGCCTAATACCGGCAGTTTCAGCATCAGCCGGTCCATGAAGGCCTGCATTTTCTGGGAGCGCTTCCAGGTATAGAAGAAAAACCATAATACGAAACCGATAATGCCGAAAATCGCGTACCAGTATTTAACGAAATAATCCGAAATCGCCATTACGACAAGTGTGGGCGTGGGAAGATCTGCGCCGAAACTGGAAAACAGCTCCTTAAATGCCGGGATGACAAAAATCATAATCACGGCGGTGATCAAAAACGCAACGACGATAATCGACAACGGATAAAACATCGCGGATTTGATTTTGCCTTTAATGGCGAGGATCTTTTCCTTGTAAGTGGCGAGGCGGTCCAGCAAAGTGTCGAGAATACCGGCCGCTTCGCCTGCGCCCACCAGGTTGCAGAAAAGGCTATCAAAGTAAAGCGGGTATTTTCTAAAAGCCTGGCTCAGGTTACTGCCGGTTTCCACATCGGTCTTGATGTCGAGGAGCAGTTTCGCCACAGCGGGCTTGCCGTGTCCCTTGCCGACGATATCGAAAGCCTGCAGTAACGGCACGCCGGATTTCAGCATGGTGGCGAGCTGCCGGGTGAACAGAGTGATGTCCTTTTCGG
>DATMDB010000120.1:0-2102 GCA_035558075.1 Burkholderiales bacterium | reverse complement strand
TGGTCACCGCCCCTTACGAAGTGGACGGGCAAGTCGTGGGTACTGTCGGCGTGATTGGCCCGACGCGCATGGCTTACGAGCAAGTGATCCCCATCGTGGACATCACCGCGAAACTCCTCTCCAGCGCACTGTCGCAACATTAAATAATGTCATCTTACCGGGCCGATCCTTCCTACCAGCACGGAGTGCCTACACAAACCGGCATTCTGCTCGTCAATCTCGGCACCCCGGATGCGCCGACCACGCGCGCATTGCGGTCCTACCTCAAGCAATTCCTGTCCGACCGCCGCGTGGTGGAAATTCCCCGCCTTTTCTGGTGGCCGGTCCTGCACGGCATCGTTCTCAACACGCGCCCGAGCAAATCGGCGGAAAGATACGCCAAAATCTGGATGAGCGAAGGCTCGCCGCTCAAAGTGCACACCGAACGCCAGGCGAATTTTCTGCGTGGCTATCTTGGGGAGAGAATCAAATCGCCGCTTAGCATCGAATACGCCATGCGCTACGGCAAGCCTTCGATTGGCTCAGCCCTCGCCGGGCTCAAGCAATGCGAGCGCATCCTGGTGCTGCCGCTCTACCCGCAGTATGCAGCCAGCACCACCGGCAGCGCTTTTGACGCCGTACTAAAGGAATTGCAATGCCTGCGTAATGCGCCGGCGCTGCGCACCGTCAAGCATTATCACGACCATCCGAGCTATATCGCGGCGCTTGCGCACAGCGTCAACGATTACTGGATGAAAAACGGCCGCCCCGATAAACTCCTCATCAGTTTTCACGGCGTGCCGCGCTACACGCTGGACAAGGGCGATCCCTACCATTGCGAATGCCAGAAAACCGCAAGGCTCCTAGGTGAAGCGCTGGGCTGGGATGAACCGCGTTATCAAGTCTGCTTCCAATCGCGTTTTGGGCGCACCGAGTGGCTGAAACCTTACACCCTGGAAGTGCTGCAAAAGCTCGGCAAACAACACACCGAGCGGGTAGATGTGGTCTGCCCGGGTTTTGTCAGCGATTGCCTGGAAACGCTTGAAGAAATCGCCATCGAAGGCAAGATCGCTTTCTTAAACAGCGGCGGCAAGGAATTTCATTACATCCCCTGCCTTAACGAGCGCGCCGAGTGGATACACGCACTGTGCGAAATCGCGCTTGAAAACCTGCATGGTTGGGTCTCGGTCAGGTACGATGCGCAAGCCGCTCAAATAGCCGGCCGCATGGCCCGCGAGCGGGCAATCGCTATGGGCGCCAAAGCCTGAAACGGCTTTATTAACCCCACCTCTCTGTTCCCCCTTGAAATGGCCAAAAGCGGCCCCACTTGGTTTTTGTTTAACAGGAGGAAATAATGCAAGATTCGCAGCAAAATCAGGCGCCTGATCTCACCCAGGCAAAGCCGGCCGCCGCTGAGCAACCTGCCGCGGCGCCGCACCCCGAAACCGCGCCCAGCCTGGAAGAACTGCTCAAGAAAGCCGAACTCGCCGCGGAAGAGCACCACGATGCGTGGCTGCGGGCCCGCGCCGAAGCGGACAATATCCGCAAGCGCGCCCAGGTGGAAATCGCCAACGCGCACAAATACGCCATTGAAAATTTCTCGAGCGCGGTACTGGCTGTGAAGGACAGCCTGGAAGCGGCACTGGCGAGTGAAAATGCCACCTCGGAAAGCCTCAAAAGCGGCGTGGAACTGACGCTGAAGCTGCTTGCTTCGGTATTCGAAAAATTCAATATCTGCGAAATCAAAGCGCTGGGCGAAAAGTTCGACCCGCACCGGCACCAGGCAATCACCACCGTGGAATCAGAGGGCGAACCGAACACTATCATCAGCGTAATGCAAAAAGGTTATACGCTCAACGACCGGGTCATCAGGCCGGCATTGGTGGTGGTCGGAAAGCCTAAACAAACTTGAATTCCCCGCATAGCACCCTGATATAACAGACAACATTAACCATTTACCGTTAAGGAATCCTCATGGCAAAGATCATCGGAATTGACCTGGGAACCACCAACTCGTGCGTTGCCGTCATGGAAGGCGGCAAGCCTAAGGTCATCGAAAATTCAGAAGGCGCGCGCACCACGCCTTCCATTGTCGCTTACATGGATGACGGGGAAATCTTGGT
>DATMDB010000119.1:0-6371 GCA_035558075.1 Burkholderiales bacterium | reverse complement strand
CGTGAAGCAGCAAACCAGCGCCAATCCCGGCCATGCCCCACAGGGTCGCGGCAAGGGTGCTGAACAGCAGGAAGGTCGGCCAGCCAACGCGCATAGCGCCGGCCAGCGGTGGTGCGATCGTGGCAACCAGCGGGACGAACTTCGCGAATATCAGTAGGCTTGCGCCCCAACGTTCAAACCGCACCTCGGCCTGACGGACACACGAGTCCGGAGAGAGCGAGATCCGGCACAGGGTGCTCATGACCTTATTTCCGTAGCGCCATCCGGCGAGATACCAGACGGTGTCGGCGAGCGCGCTCGCCACAACGGTCACGCCCAAGACGGCGAAACCAGAGAGTCTCCCGTCAGCTACCAATGCTCCTGCCACGATGAGCGTGGGGAGAGCAGGCAGGGGCACACCCAGCTGGTCGAGCAGCACATTGAGAAATATGAGGCCGACACCGTACTGCTCGGCGAGCGTCGTGATTGAGTGCATGGAGACTACCTCTACACCAAAGTAGTATATAACTAATCGATTCGCGCCGTGCGATGTTCACTTCAATCTGGCGCAGCTTGGTTACAATCTGTTCAGGGGTAAAGACCTTTTTGGCCATAACAAGCTCCTTTCTCACTCAGGTTGAAATTATCTATCAACCTGGTACAAAATAAGCCGGTCAGGTCAGCAGTGGCCTGACCAACCCTTTGTACCACGGTCTCGGGCACAATCGAACACCGCGAATTGCCGGGAACCCGATTTTTTTATCAATATCTTGTGGAGGAAATATCAGTGGACGTTAAAAATTCACCTGGCGAAACAGACTTTTCAGACGTTACGAAAGATCAGTTAATCGCTGATTTCAAAGTTGTGGTGGCAGATATGGAAGCGCTGATCAAGGCCACGGCGAATCAGGGCGGAGAAGCCCTTGCGAAGGTGCGCGCCAGGGCGGAAGAATCCCTCGCTGCTGCGAAAGTAAAGATGGCTGATGCTGAGGCGGCTCTGGTGGATAAGACCAAGGCAGCCGCCGAGGCGACGGATGAATATGTCCATGCCAATCCGTGGAGAGCCGTTGGAGTCGCTGCGGGCGTCGGCCTAGTGATTGGTCTGCTCATCGGTCGGCGCTAGCCAACAGATGGCCGAGCAATCGAACGCGGCGGGTAAGGGACTATTTGAATCCCTGAAAACCCTTTTAGCAACGCTAGTCGCCATTGCGCACACCCGCCTCGATCTTTTGTCGACGGACCTAGAGGAAGAGCGGGACCGACTGATGTCGCTACTAGTGTTGGTTTTGGTAGCGCTGTTTTGCCTCGGCGTTGGTGTAGTGCTGCTAATGATTCTGGTTGTGGTCGCATTCTGGGATACGAACCGGCTCTTGGTGTTGGGTGTGATTACGGGGCTTTTCCTGGCAGCCAGCGCAGCGGCCTGGGGATTTGCCATGCATAAAGCGAGAACCAAGCCGAGGCTGTTTGAAGCAAGCCTGTCGGAGCTGTCAAAAGACCGGCAACAGTTCACCTCTCACTCATGAACAAAAAATTAATCCGCTTGGCAGAGCGTCGTGAACATCTTGTGGCGCAGGCCGCAGCTCAGCGAGCGGCGCTAACACAAAGCCTGACGCCGTGGCGCGCGCCCTTGGCGCTGGCCGACCATGGGTTGGCTGCGGTGCGCTATCTGAAGAGCCATCCCACCTTGGCGGTCGGGGCCGCTGTCTTCCTCGTGGTGCTGCGTCCGAGCCGCGTCGAGGAATGGCTGCGAGGCGGTTTGGTAATGTGGCAGGTTGCGCGCACACTACGCACCCTAGCGGGCTTTTGTGCCGAGGGTCCATGAGTTTCTTTTATCAACAGGCTAGTTATGGATGTTGTCGGACATTGCTGGATGCGGATTTGGTGCCCGGAGCCGGAGTCGAACCGGCACGGGCTGGTTAGAGCCCGAGGGATTTTAAGTCCCTTGTGTCTACCAATTCCACCATCCGGGCATAAAAGTGATTCTACGAGAGCCTTGCAAGCAAATTCCCGCGAGCTGTATGACACAATGGATTATGCCCTTTTTGTCGCAGCTCAAACTCCCCGCTGCGGCCGATCAATTGCATCATTGTGGCAATGAGGCTCAAACTTTCTTGGAGGCGGGGGTCGGAATTGAACCGGCGTCCACGGCTTTGCAGGCCGCTGCATGACC
Source organism: Burkholderiales bacterium (assembly GCA_035558075.1). GTDB lineage: Bacteria > Pseudomonadota > Gammaproteobacteria > Burkholderiales > JAHFRG01 > JAHFRG01. Next base: position 4,222 of record DATMDB010000119.1, on the reverse strand, counting down.
ACTCTGCCACCCCGCCACTTTTACGGACATTAAAAACTAAAAAGGAAAACGACGCTTTAGTGGAGGCCACCTTTCGGGTTATGCCGGAACTAAAACGCCTCTTCTTTATTTCCCTTGGAATTGGAGCGGGAAACGAGGCTCGAACTCGCGACCTCAACCTTGGCAAGGTTGCGCTCTACCAACTGAGCTATTCCCGCAAAAAACTGAGTGTGCATTATTAGGAGTCTGCTCACTAAAGTCAAGGATACTCACTCGCGTTTCAACGCTTGCGGCATGGCTTTTTTCAGATAGTAGGCCATTGACCACAAAGTCAAAATTGCCGCAATGTAAATGCACCACGTGCCGATCAATTGGGCGTTCAGCATCCACAGCAAAGTATCGTGATAAAGCAGCAGCAAAATTGCCGCCATTTGCGAAATCGTTTTGATTTTGCCGAGAAAGGACACCGCCACGCTTTTGGCGGCGCCAATTTTTGCCATCCATTCGCGCAGTGCGGAAACTGCGATTTCGCGGCCGATTATGATGAAAGCGATCAGTACATCCACGCGGCTGCTCCCGTCTTGATTATCTTTGAGCGAGACCAAGATAATTAACGCGGCTACTACCATAAGCTTGTCGGCGACCGGGTCGAGGAACGCACCAAAAGCCGAGGTTTGGTTGAGCGTGCGTGCGAGATAGCCATCGAGCCAGTCGCTGATAGCGGCGACGGCAAAAATCGCCGTCGCCAGCTGATTTTTATGATGCATGGCCAGCGCGGCATCGGAAAGATAGAAGATCCCGATAAATAGCGGAATCAGAAGAATCCGCAGCCAAGTGATGAGAATGGGTATGTTGAATGGCATGGGGCGCGCTAATGCAGCTCACGGTAGATAATTTCGGCCAGATTGCGGCTGATGCCCTCCACCATCGCGAGGTCGTCCACACTCGCCGCAAGCACACCCCTTAGTCCGCCAAACCGCGCTAGCAGTTTTTGCCGGCGCTTCGCGCCCACACCGTCTATTTTTTCCAGTGAAGACGTAACGCGCGCCTTGGCGCGCCTGGCGCGGTGGCCCTGAATCGCAAAGCGGTGCGCTTCATCGCGGATATGTTGAATCAGATGCAACCCGACATTGTCGCCTGCCAATTGTAGCGGTTTTTCATCTCCCGGGAAAATCAGTTGTTCCAAACCCGGCTTGCGTTCTTCGCCTTTTGCCACGCCGATTAAATAAATATCATTCAGGCCTAGCTCCACCAGAATTTCTTTAGCTACATTCACTTGCCCTTTGCCGCCATCAACCAGTAACAGATCAGGTACTTTGCCCTCGCCCGCCGATATTTTACGGTAGCGCCGCACCAATACTTCGCGCATGGCCGCGACATCATCACCCGGTGTGATGTCTTCGATATTGTAACGGCGGTATTCGCCGCTCTGCATGGAAAGATTATCAAACACCACGCACGAACCTATGGTGGCTTCGCCCATGGTGTGGCTGATGTCGAAACATTCGATGCGCTGTACACTCGATGGCAGTCCCAGAGCTTGCAGCAGGGTCTGCAGCCGCGCTTCCTGTGTAGCCTGACTGCTGTATTTTTGCTCGATGGCGAGAGTCGCGTTTTGCGTCGCCATGTTGAGCCAAACGCGCCGTTCCCCAACCGGCCTTGAGAAGATTTGGACTTTATGCCCTGCATAGCCGCTTAACGCTGTTTCCGGCGCGTCTTTGGCTATCTGCTGGTTGACAATAATGGTTTGAGGAGCTTTGCGGCCTAGATAATGCTGCAGCAGGAATGCTTCCAGCGCGGCCGCCGGCTTATACCCTTCCGCACTCTGCGGGAAAAAGCTTTTGTCCCCCAGATGCCTGCCGCCCCTTACCATTACCACATTGACACACAGCAATCCAGAGCGGGCAACACAAGCCACGATGTCCGCATCCACCTCGTTACGGCTGCTCACAAACTGTTTTTCCAGGATTGTGCGCAGCGACTGGATTTGATCGCGGTAAAGCGCTGCCATTTCGTATTGCCGGTCATCGGCCGCATCCTGCATTTTCTGCGTGAGTATTTGCAAAACCCGATTTTGTTTGCCCTGCAAAAACAGCAATGCGTTATCCACGTCAGCGCGGTATGGCGCTTCGTCAATCAAGTTCACGCAAGGCGCGGTACAGCGCCTGATTTGATATAGCAGGCACGGACGGGAGCGGTTATCAAATGCGCTGTCTTCGCAGGTGCGGATGCGGAACACTTTCTGCAACAGCTGAATGCTCTCCCTCACCGCCCAAGCATTCGGGTAAGGGCCGAAGTATCGGTTTTTCTTGTCCAGTGCTCCACGGTGAAACCCGAGGCGTGGGAAGCGGTGCTTGCTTAATACGATATACGGATATGATTTATCATCTCTGAACAATATGTTATATCTTGGAGTTAAACTTTTTATTAAGTTGTTTTCGAGGAGCAGCGCCTCAGCTTCAGAACGGGTTACCGTAGTCTCGATGTCTGTGACTTGCGATACCATCAACTGGGTGCGTGGAGCAAGCGGGGTTTTCTGAAAGTACGATGAAACACGCTTTTTAAGATCACGCGCTTTGCCGGCATAAATCACCTCCCCTGCCGCGTTCAGCATGCGGTACACCCCGGGCAAATGAGGCAGTCCGGAAATCACTTCCTTGGCGTTAAACATGCTCTTTAAAACTTAGGCTCAGCTTCATTCATCCAGCACCTCGCCGGCTATTGCCCAATTTACCTAGCTAAGCTGCTTAAAATCAGGTTTCCTTTTGCATTAACAATTGATGGCTGATGCGGGCAAAGACTGCTTCGAACATTTGCTGGGTCAGGCGTCTGGTCTGGGTATTATAACGGCTGCAGTGATAGCTATCGTATAAGGTGAGACCATTTGGCAGAGCGTGCACTGTGTCGTGAGCAAACAGGAAATCCTTTATCTTAAGGCCCATGGCTTTCAGCACGGCGCGATGCGCAATCGTTCCTAAAGCAAGCACCGCGGAACCTTCACCCATAACTTTAATTTCGTTAGTCAAGTATTTGTTACAAATCAATATCTCATCATTATTTGGCTTGTTGTTTGGAGGCAGGCATTTGACCGCGTTAGTGACGCGACAGGCAATAAGCTGCAAACTGTCATGGCTGTCCGTCGAATAGGGCTGATTGGCAAAACCGAAACGGTGCAACGTCTGATAGAGCAATTTTCCGGCATAATCGCCGGTAAACGGACGGCCAGTGCGGTTTGCCCCATGCATTCCCGGCGCTAACCCGACAATCAGCAGTTTTGCGTCCGCGTCACCAAACGCCGGGACGGGCATTGCGTAATAATCCGGGTGATCGCGCTTGATTTGATCGAGATAGCGTGCAAGCCGTGGGCAATCCCTGCATTCCGGGCAGAAACCGGCATCGGTTGGTTTTCTTTTCATCTTCGCTCTGTAGTAAAATCACGCTTTTTTATGAGAGGCAAACGTCAGGTTTATGTCCAAGGTTCTTGCAACCGAAATCAGGGCCGGCAGTCTCATCGAATTCGATAAGCGCGTATGGCGCGTACTTAAATGCTACCACGTTCATGTTGGCGGTCGCGGCGGCGCTTTCATGCAGGTGGAAATGAAAGATGTGGAAAGCGGTACCAAGCTTAATCAACGCTTCCGCACCGATGAGAAAGTTGAGCGCGCTTATGTTGAAAGCAGGGAAATGGAATATCTGTATAACGATGGCGGCAGCCTGGTGTTCATGGACAAGGAAAATTACGAGCAACTCAGTTTATCTGCAGATTTTCTCGAGGGGCAGGTGGAATACCTGCTGCCTAATACCGACGTTCAAATGAACTTCCACAACGATCGGGTAATCGGCCTGCAACTGCCTCCCAGCGTGGTGCTGACCATTACGGAAACTGAGCCGAACCTGAAAGGCGCGACCGCGACCAGCTCATATAAACCCGCCAAGACTGAAACCGGTTTGATCGTAATGGTGCCGCCGTTTGTTCTTGAAGGCGAAAAAATAAAGGTCAACACCGATTCCGGCGAGTATATCGAAAGAGTGTAATACCAGCTGATAGCCATGCAGGCTGTGCGCACAGCTATTTTGGATAGATGCGGATGGAACCTGCATAGCGCTGCTCCCGCTGGACTTCCGGCTGCAGCGTGACATGGTCAATATCGAATTGCTTTTGAAGCATGATTCGCGTTGCTTCGAGTATTTTCGGCCAGACATTAAGATCATGCACCTCCAAATGGGCGGAGAGCGCTATTTT
>DATMDB010000118.1:0-7625 GCA_035558075.1 Burkholderiales bacterium | reverse complement strand
TCCCAAACCTTGCTACGGCTGCGCAACCATTGGGTTAGGCCCGCCACATCGCGCACACCTTGCGGTAACGCCACTTCCTCCGAATCGAGGTCGAGCGCTTCGCGCAAGCGGGCAAAGTACACTAAATTTACCATGTTTCTGCCGGAATCCTTCTCCTGCTCATTTTATCTCCAGATGCCGCAGAATGAATTCCGAAATTTGCTCCGGGTCGTTCAGGTTCAGCAACGGCACCTTGGCCTTAACTTGCGTGTCGGACGCAATTGCAATGATATAGTGGTCGTTGGGTTGCAGTAAAGGCTGGCCCATTGCGGCGCGGTGGATTTCCAGCTTGGGAATGGACCCCTTTTTAAAGCCTTCGACCAACACGAGATCGCAACGCGATAAGCGTTTCAACTGATGTTGCAAACTCTGTTCCTGTTCCCCGCGCAATTCATGCATCAGCACCCATCTCTGGCTGGAGGTAATCAGCACTTCACTACAGCCTGCTTCGCGGTGCCGGTAGGAATCCTTTCCCGGACGGTCAATGTCGAAATCGTGGTGTGCATGTTTAATCAACGATACCTTGAGGCCGCGCATAATAAACTGCGGGATCAATTGTTCTATGAGGGTGGTTTTACCGCTGCCCGAGTATCCTGCAAATCCGAAAATTTTCATCATGACCGCCGTTAAAATGACTTACACGGCATTAGTTGTCTTTCTGCTCAGCCGATTAGTTGGCCATTCATAGCCCTGTATTATTCCCTAATTTAAGCACGGGCGCGGCGATTTGTTCAACCCTGAATGCGGCTGAAAACCATTATGGAACAAGGGCTTTTATAGGCCTAGCCGGCTTGCTCTTGGCTTGCTTCCACTTGAGGCACAAGTTGGCCTTCAGCCAAGGCCATGCGGCGCATATGGGGAAGATTGATGAGCTCGTAATCGTGACACGCGATCAATACGCAATTGTTGCCAAGGCACAGCCGCTGAATCAGCTCGATGGTCTGGCGGCGCGCTTCGGCGTCGAGGTTTGCAGTCGGTTCATCCAGTAGAAACAGCTTGGGATTAAGCACTTTGGCGCGGGCCAGAGCGACCCGCTGCTTTTCACCGCCGGAAAGCTTCTGCGGAGGCACGTGATCAAGATTGGCAACGCCCGCCCAATCCATGGCTTCTTTCACCAGCGTCTCGCGCTGCAGCTTGGGAACGCCCCTGGCTTTGAGGCCATACGCGATATTGCCAGTGATACTGGTTTTAAAAAGGTACGGGTGCTGATGGACATAAATAATTTCGCGCCGCAGCTCCCGCGGGTAGTTTTCCAGCGACACGGAATAGCCTTCAAACAGGTATTTCGCAACTTGCGCACTTTCCAGGCCGGCAAGAATCCGCAGCAGAGTGCTTTTGCCCACGCCATTGTCGCCGGTCACCACATAGCTCTCGCCGGCATGCAACTCCAGGCAATCTACGTCCAGAATCAGGCGCGAGCCATAGCTTTTGCGCACGCCTTCGATCCGCAGCAAAGGTCCATTCACTTGAGCCCGCCTTCGCCTTGCATGAAAGCCAGGGCGTAATTCACGCCCAAGGCCGTCAGCATCAGCACGAAACCCAGGGCGATGCCTTGCGCGAATTCCCCCTTGCTGGTTTCCAGAGCAATCGCCGTGGGAATATTGCGTGTCAATCCCAAGATATTACCGCCCACCATCAGCGAGCAGCCCACTTCGGAAAATACCCGCCCGAAAGCATTGAAGATGGCGGCCATTACGCCAAATCGCACTTCTAGAAGCGTGGTGAGTGCCGCGTGTGTGGTGCCGGCACCGAGACTTACAGCGGTATCATGCGTGCGCGGATCCGCGCTCTGCACCGCGGACAAGGTAAAAGCGACCAATACCGGAAAAGCAATGATGCCTTGGCCTATCATCATCGCTTCCGGAGTAAACAGAAGGCGCCAATCGCCGAACGGTCCCGCGCGCGACAGCAAAAGATAAAGCAGCAGACCCACCACCACCGTGGGCGAGGCCAGCAAACCCTGCACCAGTATCACCAAAGCGCGACGTCCTGGAAACGGCACCGTGGCCAGAAAAAAACCTGCCGCTATCGCAAAGGGTGTAATGACCAGCATGGCGGTCACGGAAACGCGCAGCGAGATGAAGATGATCTGCCACAATTCCGGATCGCCTGCAAACAGAAGATGAAACGCCTGCTGCGCGGGCTCGAGCAAATCCATCATTGAGCTTTCTTAGCGGAAGGATAAAACAATTGCTCACCGTTCACCTTGAATTCGGCAATTATCTTTTGCCCTTCGTCCGAAGTCATCCAGTTAATGAAATCCATTGCTGCTTGATAATTAATATCGGGGTATTTTTTCGGATTGACCGCAATAACGCCGTAAGGATTGAACATTTTGGGGTCCCCCTGCACCAGAATGTCCAGCCCGGTCTTGGCGCGGTAGGCCCCGTAAGTAGCGCGGTCTGATAAGGTATAACCCTGCAATTCGCCCGCCATGGTCAACACCTCACCCATACCCAAGCCCGCCGAAACAAACCAAGCGCCATTGGGTTCAACACCAGCCTGTTTCCAATAATTTTTTTCCATCTGGTCGGTGCCTGAATTATCACCCCGAGAAATAAACTTGGCCTTGCCCTTGCCGAGCGTCTTGAACGCTGCAATCACATCTTTGGTGCCGCGAAGTCGCAAGGGGTCAGACTGCGGTCCGACCAAAATGAAATCGTTGTACATCACGTCCCTGCGGTTGACACCATGGCCCTCCGCAACGAATTTGTCTTCTGCGGGCCTGGCGTGCACCAGCACCACGTCCACATCACCGTTTTTGCCGAGCTCCAGCGCCTTGCCGGTGCCCACGGAAATCACACGGACGTTGCAGCCACACTTAGCCTCAAAAGCCGGCAACAAGTAATTCAACAAGCCGGAATTTTCAGTGCTGGTCGTAGTCGACAGCCTGAGGTCTTTTGCCGCCACCGCCGGGCTTGCGCTCCACCCGGTAGTACAAAGTACAAGAAATGTGATTAAAGCTTTTAATAAACGCCGCTTCATAAATGTCTTCTTGACTAGTTAAACCCATATTTGGTGAGAATGCGCTTTCCCTCCGGGCTTAGAATAAAAGCGATAAAATGCTCCGCTCCCGGTGCCGCTTTTACCGAGGTGCTGACGGCATAGGTGCCGCTGTTATTCACGTCGTCGGGAAAACGCAACCAACTCAAACGCTGAACTGCCTTGGCGGTAGCGGCCGCGTTAGTGCAATAGGAGATAAAAACGTCAGCTCTGTTTTCTTCAAAGATCGCTGCGTAAGGAAGTGTTTTTAGTTTTGTGTCGACCGTAATTCCCGTCAGCTGAATGGCCTTCTCTGAAAGCGTTTTGAAAGCACCTGGCCTTTGTTTGTCCACCTCCCTGAACAATTGCCAGGTATAGGCGCCCGCAGGGTCGGATTCCGGCTTTGAAGTACCCAAACGTATGTTCGGGTCAAGGATGAGATTGATCATTTTTTCCTGATCCAGGCCGATGCCGGATTTTGCCATCAGACATAACGAGTTATGAGCAAACACTGAAGCTTTACGCATGATCCCCGCTTGGTACAATGCTTCGGTATGCTCGACGGATGCGGAAGCGAAAATATCAGGAACATCACCGTTCTCGATTTGCTTCCTTAAGGTACCAGAAGGTCCATAAACCGGCTGAATACGGGCCCCTGCTTTGGCCGCGAAAGTTTCTATGAGCTCGGCCATGGCCAGCCGCAAACTACCCGCGGCGAAGATTCGAATTTCGCCAGCCCAACCCGGCAGTGCGGTAAGCAAGACGATTGCTGCTAAAAATCGCAGTCGCTTCAGCATTTTTCCTAATTATTATGATCAATATATGCATATTTGATCTGGAATTATCGTTAATATACTATAAGATATAAATTCATAACTAAATATGAACTATACATCATAGATGATTCAGGTTAAGCTTGATTGCCGATGGTTGCTTGGCAACGCATTTGCTGAGCAACATGGACAGCAAATTTTTAGTTTGCTCGAGGCAATACACCGCACGGGTTCGCTTAACAAGGCGGCGCCGATCGTCGGTCTGTCTTACCGCCACCTATGGAACCTCGTCGGAAAGTGGTCGGATCTGCTGGGTCAGCCGCTTGCCGTTTTGGAGCGCGGGCGCGGCACCCGTCTCACCTCTTTCGGGGAAAAATTGCTGTGGGCAGACCAGCGTGTGAAAGCCAGGCTGGGACCGCAGCTTGAAAACCTCGCTTCCGAGTTGGAGCAAGAACTCAACGAAACTTTCCCTGCCGGACGTGTTGCGTTGCGTTTGTACGCCAGCCATGACCTGGCGCTTGCGGAACTACGCGAGATGTTGAACCGGGGCACCAACGGCCCACGCCTGGAATTGCAGTTCCGCGGCAGCCTGGACTGCCTCGCGTCGCTGGCGCGTTCACAATGTGATGTGGCCGGATTTCACATTCCCGAACACGCTATCAGCAAAAATCTGCTGCTGCGCTACCGCAAGTTGCTGAAACCCCGCAGTCAAAAATTGATTGAATTTGTCGCGCGCCAGCAGGGGCTGATCGTGGCAAGCGGAAACCCGAAACAGATATACAACATGAATGACCTCGCCAAGCGAGATGTGCGCTTTGTCAACCGTCAGCAGGGTTCAGGAACACGCCTGCTGCTGGATATGCTGTTGGATCGGGCCGGAATCGAACAGGAAAAGATTCAAGGCTTTCAGCATGAGGAATTCACGCACGCCGCGGTGGCCGCGACAATTGCAAGCGGCAAGGCCGACGCAGGGATGGGCATAGAAGCAGCAGCGAAGCAGTTTGATCTGGATTTCGTCCCGATTGCGAGCGAGCGTTATTTCCTGATTACCCACCAGCAAAACCTGCTCAAACCGGCAGTCAAGCAGCTGATCTTGGCTATGCAAAGCAGCGAATTCAAAAGCGCCATTGCCCGCTTGCCAGGCTACGATGCCTCGCGTGCCGGCGAAATCACTTCAATCAGAAAAGTGTTTCCCTGGGATTAACCCGCAGGGAACTTGCTCGACATGTTAGCCGCCGGCGATAGGCGGCCAGATCGCCAGCACGTCGCCTTCTTTTAATTTCGTGGTTATGCGGGCAGACGGATAAACATAAATCCCGTTGACCAGGACAAGGTGCACCAGCTGGCTTGGGAGCTGGAACTGATCGATTACAGATTGGATGGTCGAACCCGCCGCAACCTCGAGTTCTACGGAATTAGTTCTGGAAGGTTGCGGCAGGTGGTCAGCAAGGGTGGCGAACAGCTTGAATTTGATTTTCATGCGGCAAATTTGAAATTGCTTCCCTGGGTGCGCGCCAGATACGCCTCCATGATACGCGTAGGGTCCTTGAGCAAGCGGTCTTTCCATTCCGCGAGGCGTATTTTACCCTGGATCAGGCCGCGAATTACCCCCACGTGCTGAGTGAGCCCCAGGCTGGTCGCGCCAACGAGAATATCGTCCTTGAATTCCAGGTGCATGTAGCGGAAACTTTCCTCGTCCACCAATTCGGTGTGCTCGCCCCCTTTCACGCCCATCCACTGCCCGAAGGAGGAGGAAATGAGACCCAGCGTATTCAGAACGTTGATCGCCATCGTGCCTTGCGAGCGGGTCGCCTTGCCCGCCATATTGAGCGCAGCGATGCGCGCTTGGTCGGCCGCGTTTGGCTGAATCGCATTAACCAGCTGCGCGCCGGTATAAAACTCCGTCGCTTGCGCCACATCGCCCGCGGCGTACACGCCAGGCACATTGGTCTGCATCGTCTCATCCACTTTGATTCCCGCATCCGTGATAATCCCGCTGCCTTTGAGGAATTCGATGTTCGGGCGCACGCCGGTTGCGCTGATGACGAGACCCACTGGCAGTGATTCACCGTTACTCAGCTTAACCTTAAGTGGGTCGGTCGAATTCCCGGATTTTTCAATCGCCTCGACCTTGGTGGAAGTAAAGACCTTCACGCCTTTTTTCTCACACCACTTCTTGATGAGCCCGCCCGCGCCTTCTGTCATCATCCTCGGCACCATGCGGTTACCCATTTCCACCACGGTAAGCTCTACGCCGCGCGAAGCCAGCGCTTCCAGGATGATGCAACCGATAAAGCCCGCGCCCATTTGCAGCACTCGCGCGCCTTTCTTTGCAAGCTTGGCGATATGGCGTGCGTCTTCCAGAGTCCAGCACGGATAAATTCCGGGCAGATCGATGCCGCGAATCGGCGGCGCGATCGGTTTCGATCCGCTGGCAATGAGCAGATGGTCATAGACCACAGACTTGCCGTTATTCAAAAACACTTTCTTGTTTGAGGTATCAACTTTATCCGCTCTGGCTGCAACCAGTTCGATTTTGAGATTATGGAAGTGATTCGCGTCCTTGCGTAAATAGGTTCCAGCTTCCTGGATGTTGCCTATCAGCAAATAGGGAATCGCCATGCGCGAGTATGGGGGCTCCGGTTCATCACCTATCAGGACAATATTTCCCCGAGCATCGCTTTTACGCAGGATTTCCGCCGCGATGACCCCGGCAGGCCCGTTGCCAATAATTACATAATTCATGTTTGTCCTTCGTTATTCTGAAACTAAAAGGGGAAGATATCTAGGAACCTCTGATTAAGTCCACCACGCTCGCGACGGTGTGCTTTCCGGGTGGACAGCCGCGAAGCGAGGAGCGCCGTGTGGTTACTGCTACACCAGCGACGAGTGACAAAGGATGTCACCCGGAAAGTCCCGTCCCATGCGGGGGACTTAACCAGAGGTTCCTTTACCCTCCTCCGGTTATGCAACGTTACTGGTTGGTATTACAAGCCCAACCTTTGGCGTGTTTCTTTCGTTGGGACGCCATCCATAGTCCAGCCGCGCAACTTGTAATATTCCGGCAGCATCTTGCTAAGCTCGTTCACCTTGCCTTTAGCGGGCCCGGTCTTGGCGGCTTCGCTAAGCAAGCGTTTCGGCAGTGTGTCATCCTTGGCGGTGAACCCTGCGGCGTTGTTGAATTCGCGCTCCATGTTCCAGATGCGCTCGCCAACCAGATTCAATTTCTCCATAGACCAGTCGCCTTCGCACGCCGCCTGTAGCTGCGGTTGGATATCGTTCAACGTCCAGGCAAAAGTAGTAAACACGCAAATGCCCGCAGAATCCACGACCGCGGTCGCGTCCTGAAAAGCTTTAACGAGTCCCGCCTTGCCGTCAGAGGTGAGGGGATCGGTTTTTACCGGAATGCCCAGCACTTCGGATGCGACCGTGTACCCGCGCAAATGACAGGCGCCGCGATTCGCCGTCGCGTAAGCCAGGCCCATGCCCTGGATGCCGCGCGAATCATACGCCGGAAATTCCTGTCCCTTCACCGTCATCGAGAGCTCGGGATGGCCGTATTTTTCGCACATGCGTTTCGAACCCAGACCCAAAATCGTGCCGAAGCCTTCTCCTCGGGCGGTCCACTCGGCGAATTTGCACAATGCTTCCGCCGAGCCGAATGGCGCCTTGATGCCGATTTCCTTGTCAGTCAACACGCCCATCTCATAGAGCTCCATAGCCGCGGCCACCGTGGCGCCGAAAGTAATTGGGTCCATGCCATCTTCATTACAGATGAAGTTGGCGTAGGTCAGCGCTTCCAGGTCGTCGACACCATTGGCATTGCCCAGC
>DATMDB010000117.1:0-3035 GCA_035558075.1 Burkholderiales bacterium | reverse complement strand
AACTCAGGACTCGGCAAATGACGCCTAACAGCGGCTTGCAGGGCGCGTGCCGCAAGCGGCGCGCGCTTGAAGCCGGACGTTAGGCTTGGAGAAACCCATGACGCGGCTGTTGCTAACCATTTTTCTTTCTAGCAGTTGGCTTTCTTTCGCCATGTGTCTTTCCGGCGGCCTGACTGAGTGGGAGCGTTTTACGTCAGAAGCTCACATTGGTCGCTAAGCCGCGTCGCTAAAATCTGGGGGTGGCTTAGAGTCGAGTTTTTTCAGGACAAAGGCGTATCAGCCCGAAACCTCGTCACGCCTGAAGCAGTTTATGGTGTGGTCATTCACCATCCCCACCGCCTGCATGAAGGCGTAGCAAATCGTGGTGCCGGCGAATTTGAAGCCGTGCTTTCTTAAGGCCTTGCTCAGAGCGTCGGAATGCACGGTCGAGGCCGGCACCTGCCCCGCGGAGCGCCAGTGATTGACGATGGGCTTGCCGCCGACAAACTGCCAGACGAATTCATCGAAGCTGCCATACTGCTCCCGAATTTCCAGGAACGCCCTGGCATTGATGATGGCCGCCTCGATTTTGGCACGGTTGCGCACGATGGCGGGATTGTCGAGTAGCGCGCCGATTTTGTCTTCGCCGTAGCGCGCGATTTTTTCGGGATTGAAATTATCGAAGGCCTTACGGAAGGCTTCGCGCTTTTTCAGGATGGTGAGCCAGCTCAGACCCGCCTGCGCGCCCTCGAGAATCAGGTATTCGAAGAGCCTGCGTTCGTCGTGCACCGGCACGCCCCATTCCCGGTCGTGATAAGCGAGGTAAAGAGGGTCCCTCTTGACCCAGGTGCAGCGGGTGACGATTAAATTTTTCGCTCCACCCATTGCGCCACGCTGGCGAGCGCTTGCGGAAGTTTCGCGGGTTCGGTACCGCCGGCTTGCGCCATATCCGCTCTGCCGCCGCCTTTGCCGCCGACCTGCTGCGCGACATGATTGACCAGATCACCCGCCTTGATTTTAGAAATCAGGTCTTGGGTCACGCCGGCAATCAGTGTCACTTTGCCGCCTTCGGTTGAGCCGAGAACCACCACGCAGGACTTGAGTTTGTCTTTGAGCATGTCCGCGGTTTCGCGCAGCACTTTGGCATCCGCACCATCAAGCCTGGCGGCAAGCACTTTGACGCCTTTGACTTCCACGGCCTGGTTAATCAGCTCATCGCCTTGCGAGGAAGCAAGTCTGGATTTGAGGCGCCCAAGTTCCTTTTCCAGCGCTCGCACGTTTTCGATGATCTGATTGATTTTTGCCGTGAGTTCCTGAGGCTGCGCTTTCAGCGCTGCGGCGGCTTCCTGCATCCGCGTTTCCTGCTGCTGCACATATTCGAGCGCGCCTTCTCCGGTCACCGCTTCGACGCGGCGGATTCCCGCCGCAACGCCGGATTCGGAAACGATCTTGAAGAAACCGATGTCGCCGGTGCGCTTCACATGCGTTCCGCCGCACAGTTCGGTGGAAAACTCTCCCATGCGCATCACCCGCACTTCGTCGCCGTATTTCTCGCCGAACAGCGCCATTGCGCCGCTCTTGATCGCTTCATCGTATTTCATGATGCGCGCTTCGGCCGGCTCGTTGTGGCGTATTTCGCGGTTGACCAGGTTTTCCACTTCGCGGATTTGTTCCGGCATCACCGGCTGCGGATGGGAAAAATCGAAGCGCGTCTTGAATTCATCCACCAGCGAACCCTTTTGCAGAACATGCGTGCCCAATACCTGCCTCAGCGCCGAATGCATCAGATGCGTGGCGGAATGGTTGTGCATGGTGCGGCTGCGCAACTGAATGTCCACTTCTGCGCTTACCCTGTCGCTAATGCGCAGTTCGCCACTCACCAGCGTACCGTGATGGCCGAACACTTCGGCCTGAACTTTCTGCGTATCCTCGACTTTGAAAGTTGCGCGCGGCGTGGCCAAGCCAATCAGCACGCCGCGGTCGCCCACCTGTCCGCCTGATTCCGCGTAGAAAGGTGTGCGGTCAAGCACTACAATGGCGCGCTGGCCCTGGGCGACTCGATCAACCGCACTCCCTTCCACGTATAGTGCCACCACCTTGGCGTTCAGCTTCACAGTATCGTAGCCGTGAAACTCGGTTTGCTTGCCGATGTATTCCACGCCGCCCTGCGTGCTGAATTTGGACGCGGCGCGGGCGCGCTCACGCTGGCGCTCCATCGCCGCTTCGAAACCCGCGAAATCCACGGTAATGCCGCGCTCGCGCGCGATATCTGCAGTAAGGTCAAGCGGGAAACCAAAGGTATCATACAGCTTGAACACTGTCTCGCCGTCGAGCATGCGGTCCTCGGCATGGAGCGCGCCTTCCAGCACTTCCATGCCGTTTTCCAGCGTCTCGGCGAAGCGCTCTTCTTCCTGTTTCAACACTTGGGCCGCGCGTTCCGCGCCGCCGCCTAATTCCGGATAAGCCACACCCATTGCTTTCACCAGATCGTCAACCAGTAAGTGGAAGAACGGTTTCTTCTGACCCAGCTTGTATCCGTGGCGGATGGCGCGGCGGATGATCCGGCGCAGCACATAGCCGCGCCCTTCGTTGCCGGGAATCACGCCGTCCACGATGAGAAAACCGCACGCGCGGATATGGTCCGCAATGACCTTGAGCGAATTGCTGGAAAGGTCTTTGCTATGCGTGACGCGCGCCGCAGCTTTGATTAAATCCTTGAACAAATCGATTTCATAATTGCTGTGCACGCCCTGCATCACCGCGGCGATGCGCTCCAGCCCCATGCCGGTATCCACCGAAGGCTTGGGCAGCGGGTGCAACGTTCCCGCTTCGTCGCGGTTGTATTGCGTGAACACCAGATTCCAGATTTCGACGAAGCGATCGCCTTGATCCCCGGGCGTGCCGGGCGGGCTGCCGGGAATGCCCGGCCCATGGTCGTAAAAAATCTCGGTGCACGGTCCGCAGGGACCCGTATCGCCCATCTGCCAGAAATTATCCATCGTCGCAATGCGCGCAAAGCGCTTTTCCGAAACCCGAATATCCTTGAGCCAGAGCTC
>DATMDB010000116.1:0-9058 GCA_035558075.1 Burkholderiales bacterium | reverse complement strand
GATGACTGGAACGCCTGCGCTGCGCCCTGGAAGCTCGCGCTGAGCGTCGCCGGTGCGCCGATTTCGCTTTTCGTCTTCTCTATCTGCCGGAGTGCGTCGCTAAGCGAGACGCCGGGCGGCAGGTCGAAGGAAATGGTCGCCGCCGGCAACTGCCCCTGGTGATTGATGGTCAACGTGCCCACGCCGGGGCGCAGCCGGGCGACCGCGCTGAGCGGCACCAGCGCCCCGCTGCTCGAGCGCACGTAGAGCATGGAGAGCGCCGAGCTGTCGCGCTGATACTTCGGCTCGAGCTCCATGATCACCCAGTACTCGTTGCTGGGCGTGTAGATAGTCGAAACCTGGCGCGAACCGTAGGCGTCGTAAAGCGCGTTTTCAATCTGCTGTGAAGTCACACCGAGCGCGGAGGCCTTGTCGCGGTCGATTTCCACCATCACCTGCGGGTTGGAAATCTGCAGGTCACTGGTGACATCGCGAAAGCCGGGCAACTGCCTGATCTTGGCTTCAATCAACGGGGTCCAGTGATACAGCACCTCGGTATCGGCGTCCTGCAGCGTGTATTGATACTGGCTTTTGGTCAGCATGCCGCCGATGCGGATGGTCGGCAGATTTTGCAGATAGACCTTGATTCCGGGAATTACCGCGACTTTGGGGCGCAGTTCCTGAATCACCTCGTCGGCGCTCAATCTCTGGCCGCGCGGCTTCAGGCGGATGAAGACACGTCCCAGGTTCAGCGACTGGCTGGAGCCGCTGGCGCCGATGAACGACATGATGGATGCCACATTGGGATCGGCACCGATGATGTCGGCGACCGCCTGCTGCTGTTTGGCCATGGCCTCGAAGGAAATGTCCTGCGCCGCTTCGGTGAACACGAACAGCTGGCCGGTGTCCTCGCTCGGCAGAAAACCTTTGGGCATTATCACAAACAGCCAGGCGGTGGCAATGACAATTGCGGCAAACACCGCCAGGGTGAAGCGCTGGCGATGAAGCGTCCACTTCAGGCTTGCATCGTAGAGATGTTTCATGCCCTCGAAAAAAGCTTCGCTTGCCGCGTACAGGCGGCCGTGCCGCTGCTCATGCGCGGGGCGCAGCAGGCGGCTGCACAGCATGGGCGTGAGCGTGAGCGACACGAAACCCGAAATCAGTACTGCGACGATAATGGTAACCGCGAACTCGTGCAGCAATTTACCCAGCACTCCCCCCATGAACAGCACTGGAAAGAACACGGCGGCAAGCGACAGCGTCATGGACAGAATGGTGAAGGCGATTTCTTTCGAGCCGTTGAACGTGGCCTGCAATGCGCTTTCGCCGCTCTCCATGTGGCGGGTAATGTTTTCCAGCATCACAATCGCATCATCCACCACGAAGCCCACGCACAAGGTGAGCGCCATCAATGACAGATTATCCAGGCTGTAGCCCAGCAAATACATGACCGAGAACGTGCCGATAATGGAAAACGGCAAAGCCAGGCTGGGAATAACGGTCGCCGACAAATTGCGCAGAAACAGGAAAATCACCATCACCACCAGAGCCAGCGCCAGCAACAGCGAAAATTGCACGTCGTTGACCGAATCGCGGATGGACTCGGACCGGTCGTAAAGCACCGCCATGCTGATCCCGGTCGGCATTTGGGCGCGGAATTCAGGCAGCAGTTTTTTGATGTTATCCACCACTTCGACGGTATTCGTACCGGGCTGGCGCTGAATGCTCAGCACGATGCCGCGCGCGCCGTTGTACCAGGCGGCCACCTTGTCGTTTTGCACGCTGTCGCTCACTTTGCCCAGCTCGTGCAACCGCACTGGCGCGCCGTTGCGGTAAGTGACAATCAACGGACGGTAAGCAGCGGCGTCCTGCAACTGGCCGCTCGCCTGGATGGTGACGGTGCTGTGCTGGCCGTTTAAGATGCCGGTGGGCAGATTGACGTTGTGCTGGTCGAGCGCCTGCTCGACTTCGTCTATGCCGATGCCCTTTGCCGCCAGGGCGCTGGGGTCGAGCTGCACGCGCACCGCGTATTTCTGCGCGCCGAACACCTGCACCTGCGCCACGCCGTTGATCATGGAGATGCGCTGCGCCATCAGCGTTTCCGCGTACTCATCGACCGTCGACAGCGGCAGAGTTTCGGAAGTCAGCGCCAGATAGAAAACCGGCGCGTCCGCGGGGTTGACCTTGCGGTAGGAAGGCGGGCTCGTCAGCGTGGGCGGAAGCTGTTTCTGCGCCAGCGAAATCGCCGATTGCACGTCCTGCGCAGCCGCATCGATGTTGCGATCCAGCGAAAACTGCAGAGTGACCTGGCTGACGCCCTGCGCGCTCACTGAGCTCATCGAATCGAGACCGGAAATCGTCGAAAACTGCTTTTCCAGCGGCGTGGCCACCGCGGAAGCCATGGTCTCGGGACTGGCGCCCGGAAGCTCCGCCGACACCTGAATGGTGGGGAAATCCACATTGGGGAGCGCGCTCACCGGAAGCAGGCGGTAACTGATGAGGCCGAACAGCAAAATCGCCATCATGACCAGGATGGTCATGACCGGGCGGCGGACAAATAATTCCGGAATGTTCACGATCCGGCTTGCGTTTTGAGTTCCACTTTCGCTCCCGGCGTCAAGCGCAACTGGCCGATGGTCACCACTCGCTCGCCCGAGTTGAGGCCTTTTGACACCACGGTTTCCACTCCTTCCGCCCAGGCCACCTCCACGTCGCGGATTTCGGCGGTAAGATCGGGCTTGATCACAAACACATACTGGCCTTTGGGTCCGGTTTGCACCGCCTGGCTCGGCGCGACAATGGCGTCAGGCTGTGTATACAAGGTCAAAGCCACGTTGGCGAACTGGCCCGGCCATAAAATTTTTTCCTGATTCTCGAACACCGCCTTGAGCCTGATGGTGCCGGTCGCCGCATCCACGCTGTTGTCAACAAACGCGAGTTTGCCGGTCAACGGCGGCGTGTTCGTGTTCGGCAGCGTCACCTCGACACTCACCGTGCCTTGCGCCTGGTAGCGACGGATTTCACCGAGATACTGTTCAGGCACGGAGAAATTCACGTAAATCGGCGCAATCTGGTTGATGACCACCAGGGAATTGGTATCGTTGGCTTTCACGAGATTGCCTTCCTGGATCATGATCTTGCCGGTGCGGCCGCTGATCGGCGAACGGATCCTGGTGTATTCCAGCTGCACCCTGGCATTCTCCACCGCTGCCTGGTCGGCGTGGGCGGTCGCTTCGGCAGCGTCGCGATTGGTACGGATCTGCGCGTAAAATTCCTTGGACACAAAATTCTTCTGCAGTAGATCCTGATAGCGGCGCTCCTGCGCGCTGGCGTTCTGCAGCTGCGCCTGGTCGCGCAACAAATTGGCTTGCGCCTGTCGCAACTGTGCTTCGAAGGAGCGCGGGTCGATTTCAAAAATGAGCGCGTCCTTCTGCACATCCTGCCCTTCCTTGAAGTGCGCTCTCATGATTTGCCCGTCCACCCGCGCTTTCACCGCCACGGTAGCGTAGGCTTCGATGTTGCCGATGCCGCGGATGCGCACCTGCATCATTTTCTTTTCAACCGTCGCAACCATGACCGGCACCGCCGGGCCCGCGGCCTTGTTCTGCTTGGCCTGGGAATCCTCCCCGGAACAGGCGGTGATGGCGGCAATCATTGCTGCCGCGGCCATCCCGGCCGCAGCAATCGCCGCGGCCCGGGAAAGCCGCTTTACTGCAAAGGGAAAAGCATCGGATAGCCGCATATTTTCGGCCGGGTTTACCCTGAAACAGATTTGATAGCGATAATCTCCATGAAGTTCGGCGCCGAGGGCGAAAGCGCAGCCGGCAATAACCCTTCGGCTTCGGCATAATCTACACCAAAAGCGCATCCCATATTGGCCGGAACACCTTCCAATTAAAAATTGAAGCGGCAGAGGAAAAATTCGCAAACCGGATTGCCGCACTCAGGCGCGCCGCCAGACTGTTCCATGCGGCGTGTCTTCAAGAACGATTCCGCCCTTCAGCAACTCGTCGCGAATGCGGTCGGACTCGGCGAAGTTGTTCGCCTTGCGCGCGGCGGCACGCGAAGCAATGAGTTCTTCGATGCGCGCCGGATTCAGGGCCGCGCGTCCGCCGGCTTCGTCTTCGCCCGGCACCGATTGCAGGTAAATTTGAGGATTGCGCTGCAACAAGCCTAGAACTCCCGCAAGCGCTGTAAGCAATCCTGCTTGCTGCGGTGAGCGCGTCTTGTTCACTTCGTTTGCAAGATCAAACAGGACAGCCACAGCTTCGGGCGTATTGAAGTCATCGTCCATCGCTTCCTTGAATCGCGCAGCATAGGGTTCCTGCCAATTTATTTTCGCCTTTGCCGCATCAACCCCTTTTAACGCGGTATAGAGCCTGGTCAACGCGTGCCGCGCATCGTCAATGTGCTGCTCGGAATAACTCAAGGGACTGCGATAATGAGTGCGCAGGATGAAAAAGCGCAACACCTCCGGGTGGTATTTTTTCAGTATCTCGCGCACAGTGAAAAAATTGCCGAGCGACTTGGACATCTTTTGCTCATCCACCCGCACGAAGCCATTGTGCATCCAGTAATTGACAAAAGCATGGCCGTTGGCGCCTTCGGATTGGGCGATTTCGTTTTCGTGGTGGGGAAACTGCAAATCCTGCCCACCACCGTGAATATCAAAGTGGCTGCCAAGATTCCGTTCGCTCATCACTGAGCATTCAATATGCCAACCGGGGCGTCCTTTGCCCCACGGTGAATCCCATTCAGGCTCGCCGGGCTTGGCCGCTTTCCACAGCACGAAATCCAGCGGGTCGTGTTTATCCGTTCCGATTTCCACGCGCTCCCCTGCACGCAAGTCATCCAGCGATTTGCCTGAGAGCTTGCCGTAACCGGGAAACTTGTGCACGGCATAATACACATCGCCATTGGCGGCGCGGTAGGCAAGACCCTTGTCCATGAGTTTTTCGATCATCCGCACCATGTCGGGAACATAAGCGGTGGCGCGCGGCTCGGACACCGGCTCCTCCACCCCCAATGCGGCGGCATCTTCGTGCATGGCCAGAGTGAAGCGCGCGGTAAGCGCGGTAACCGGCTCGCCATTTTCGGCGGCGCGCTTGATGATTTTGTCGTCAATGTCGGTGATGTTGCGCACATAATTCACCGCATATCCCGACGCCCTCAACCAGCGCTGTACCATGTCGAACACCATCAGCACACGCGCATGCCCGAGGTGGCAGTAGTCGTACACCGTCATGCCGCAGACGTACATGCCCACCTTGCCGGGGGTGATCGGCACGAACGGCTGCTTTTCGCGGGTCAGGGTATTGTAGATTTTCAGCATGGTTTTTGTAGAGGGACTGCGCGCAAAATCATCAACTGGCGTAATTGGGTGCAAAATGGGTTTGCCCAGCAAGCAACTTAGGGTGATTGTGAATTAAGCAGGCTTCTTGGTAGAATCAGCTTATTTTGAATTTAAAGGCGAAAAAGTATACCACAATGAAAAAACCCGACGTTGCGGCTTTGTTCTTGACGCTGGCGCTGGCGATGTTCGGCCTGCGTGCAGCGGCCGACGAATTGCAGGATGCCAACGCGCTGTTCAAGCAGGGTAATCACGCGCAAGCGCTGGATAAGGTGAACAGCTATCTCGCCAATCACCCCAAGGATGCCAAGGCACGTTTCCTGCAAGGCCTGATTCTCACCGAGCAAAATAAATCTACGGAAGCGATCAAGGTATTCACCGCGCTCACCGAGGATTATCCCGAACTGCCGGAGCCGTACAACAATTTAGCGGTGCTCTATGCCGCGCAGGGCCAATACGACAAGTCCAGAATCGCGCTGGAAGCCGCGATACGCACTCATCCCAGTTACGCCACCGCCCATGAAAACCTCGGTGATATCTACGCCAAGCTGGCGACGCAGGCGTATGACAAAGCCCTGCAGTTTGACAAAACCAATACCTCTGCGCAAACCAAGCTGGAACTCATCAAGGAGCTGTTTTCCAGCAGCCCGCGGGCAGTAAAAGTAACCGCCAAAACCGACACCGCGAAAACCGATCCGGTAGCCGCAGTCACGCCATCAACTCCCGAGCCGGAAAAAGTAAAAACGGATAATGCATCCAAGGAGAGTCAGCCGCTCGCCACAGCCGCTGCAGGCGACGATACCCAGGATGTACTCAAAACCGTCAATGATTGGGCCGGGGCCTGGTCGAAGGGTGATGTCGCTGCCTATCTCGCCTTTTATGCACAGGACTTCAAAACACCCAACGGGGAAAGCCGCGAGGCTTGGGAAAAATCCCGCAAAGAACGCGTCTCCAAGTCCATGTCCATTCAGGTTTCAGTCATAGACCCTAAAGTCTCGCTCAGTGACGCAACGCACGCCAAGGCCGGTTTCAAGCAGGATTATCGCTCCAAAACCTTGAAAAGCACGACAGCAAAAACCCTGCTTCTGGTCAAATCAGGTGACAAGTGGTTAATTCAAAGAGAACAGACCGGCCGTTGAAACATCCAGAGCACAATGCTCCCCGCTCTCTTAAGCAGCAAATGATGCACAAGCTCGCTTATAGCGCTGCGCTTGGATTAACTCTGGGCCTTGCGGGCAGCGCCTCTTCCATGAACGACCAGGCCCTGCAAGCGGCAGCCTCGCGCGCGCCGCAAGAACCTGAAGCGCTGCTGGTCAACAGTCTGCTGGAAATCAGCCGCAACCGGCTGGATTTGGCGATGGTTGAAATCGATAACGCGATCAAAGCCAATCCCAATTTCAGGCTGGCGCACTTAATCAAGGGCGATTTGCTGCTCGCGCACACCCGCCCCATCAACACCATCGGCGACGCGCCGAATGCCCCGCGCCAGCGCATCCTGGAGTTGCGCGAGGAAGCCAAGGCCCGTTTGCAGCGTCGCAGCCAGAATCCGCCGCTTGACTACATACCGGAATATCTGCTGCAGATGAATCCCCGGCAGCATTATGCAATTGTCGTGGATGTCTCGCTTTCCACTTTGTACCTGTATCAGAACTTGAACGGCGAGCCGCGTTATGTAACCGACTACTACATCAGCAGCGGCAAGAACGGCTCGGAAAAACTGAAAGAGGGCGACCAAAGAACGCCGCTCGGTGTGTATTTTGTTACGGCAAATCTTCCCAAATCGCAGCTTTCCGATTTCTACGGCGCGGGCGCCTATCCCATCAGCTATCCAAACGATTGGGACCGCCAGCACGGCCGCAATGGCCACGGCATCTGGCTGCATGGCACGCCCAGCGACACCTATAGCAGACCGCCACACTCCAGCAATGGCTGCGTGGTGCTCACCAACCAGGACCTCACCACACTCGGCAAGACCCTGCAAATTGGTTTGACCCCGATCATCATCAGCGAACACGTAGAATGGGTGAGCCCTGAAAACTGGCGCGCGCAACGCAACTCGCTGGCAAGCCAGCTCGAAAACTGGCGGCGCGACTGGGAAAACCGTGATACCGACGCCTATTTGCGCCACTACGCTAAAAACTTTAACGCCGCCGGCCAAGCCCTGGCGCAGTGGGCAAAGCAAAAACGCCGGGTAAACGCAGCCAAAACCTGGATCAAGGTTAGCGTGTCCAACGTCAGCATGTTTCTTTATCCAGGCTATAAAAACCTTGCGGTAGTCAACTTTGACCAGGATTATTCCAGCAGCAACCTCTCCACCCAGATGAAAAAGCGCCAATACTGGATCAAGGAAAATAACCACTGGAAAATTGTTTACGAAAGTACAGCCAAAGGAACCTCTGATTAAGTCCTCCGCGAATTGCGTTGCGCGCAAAATGCGGATGGATGCGAGGCGCGCGACGAAGGTCGTAGCCGGGACTACAGCGCCGAGGAGGGCCCGCGCAGCGTTGCACCTGCGAAGCTGTGAAGCGGAGCGGGCCGTGGCTCGCCGGATTGCGGTTGCGCGGACCAGCGCTCGCCTTCGCGGTCGCACGTACCGAGCTCCACGCTTCGGCGAGCACGATGCAGACGCCGCATTTTGCCGCAACCCCAAGGGACGGCTGCCGCGACACGGTCAGCGAAGCTTGGGGTGCGGGAGCGGCAGCATGAGCGCCCCATTTTACAATGTTTCTTGCAGCAGCTTGCGCCCCTTCCCGCACCACGCTGCGCGAGACCGAGTCCGGGGCGCCTTTCCGGGCGGTCTGCTTTGTCGCTCGGCTTGCCAAGGGGGTGTCTGCCATTGGCTGCGCCTCGCTTCGTGCATCCCATCCCGGAAATCCACCGTCGCAAGCGCGTGGGACTTAATCAGAGGTTCCTTTGGTTCAGGGATAAGCTGAGCCTGCCCTCCTTGTCCTTTTTGAGTTCGATGTTCTGGTTGTCCGCGAGCTCCAGCGTAGCGCCGCTGTAGCGCGCAAATACAGGCAGTTCACGCCCGCCGCGGTCTATCAGCACCGCGAGATCAATGCTGGCCGGCCGTCCGTAATCGAACAGCTCGTTCATGGCTGCGCGCACCGTGCGGCCGGTGTACAGCACGTCATCCACCAGAATGATGCGGCGTCCTTCAACATCGAAAGGGATGTTCGACGGCTTGACCTGCGGGTGCAAACCGATGCGCGCGAAGTCGTCGCGGTAAAATGAAATATCAAGCAGCCCGAGCGGTGTAGCGAGTCCAAGCTGCTGTTGCAGTTTTTGCGCAATCCAGGCGCCGCCGGTATGTATTCCGATCAGTGCCGCGTCGGAATCGAGCTGCGGCTTGATTTTCGCGGCGAGCTCAGAAACCAGCTGCTCGGCGTCAGGAAGTTTCAAGCTCATCGAAGAAGCTCTGCAAAATGTGTTGCGCCGCTACTTGGTCTACAAACATTTTGATTCGCCGCGCCCCGCTTTCCGCCAGCGAAAGTTCCGCCGCGTGCGAGCTCAGGCGCTCGTCAACCAGAACGGTGCGCAGCTTGAACCGTTGTTCCAGCCGCAGCGCGAAGCGGCGGCACAGGCGGCTCATCTCATGCTCGCCGCCATCCATATAAGCAGGCAGGCCGATCACCAGGAACACCGGCTGCCATTCTTTTATCAATGCTGCAATTGCGTTAAAGCGTTGCTCGTTTTGCGTTGCTTGGAGCATGGTCAGCGGGTGGGCAA
>DATMDB010000115.1:0-3237 GCA_035558075.1 Burkholderiales bacterium | reverse complement strand
ACTCGGTCTCGCGCAGCGTGGTGCGGGCAGGGGCGCAGAAGGCTGCGTTCGATAGCATGGAGCGGAGCTTGTGCGGCTGCTCCCGCAAGCGGGCCTTGGGCTAACGGGTCGCAGCCGCGCTACGACCTTCGTCGCGCGCCTCGCATCCATCCGCATTTTGCCAGCAACGCATTTCGCGGAGGATTTAATCAGAGGTTCCCTAGTAATCCAGTTCCCAGTCCACCCGTATTAACGCCGCATCCAGATTGACTTCGCGCACTACCTGGGGAATAAAAGGTATCAGGCGCTCGCGATCACCCTGAACCCTCAACACATCGTTGGCCCCAGTGGCAAACAGCGCGCTTACCACGCCCAGTGATTCACCACCCAGGTTTACAACCTCCAGGCCGATTAAATCAGCCCAGTAATATTCCCCTTCCTTGGCTGCCGGCAACTGACTGCGCTGAACTGCGATATGCTGGTTCTTGAGCAGTTGCGCCGCTGCACGGTCGTCGCAGCCCTGCAGTTTTGCCACCAGTGTCTTGCCTTGGGGCCTGGTTTGAACGACTGCGGCTTCGCGCCACTCGCCTTCTTTCCCCAGCCACCATGCGGAGTAGCGGGTCAAGCGTTCGATCGTCTCGGTATAAGGATGGATTTTTATCCAGCCCTTCACACCATACGGGGCGGCGATGCGCCCTATCACCAGCATTTTTTCAGGCGGCTTTTTGCGCACCAAGCTGTTTGATGAGCCGCACCACGGTGTCGCTCAGCTTGGCGCCGCGGCCCTGCCAGTGGTTTATCCGGTCCATTTGGATGCGCAGCGATTCATGGCCTTGTGGCGCCATCGGGTCGTAAAAACCGATTCGCTCAATAAACTTACCGTCACGCGAGCGGCGCGAATCCGCCACAACCACCTTAAAAAACGGGCGTTTTTTGCCGCCGCCGCGCGAAAGTCGAATCACTACCATGGCAATCCATTCAGACAATCCGAAAGGGCGTGATTTTACGTCAGTTTACGACAGCTTGGCAAGGGAAAACTTGCGTTTGGTTCCCCTTGTGCGCTGCCAAGCATCGCAGGCGAGCACGGGGGCTGCCTCCAGCAAATTTATTAATGCGCGCCGGGGAACATGCCTTTCATGCTCCTCACCATCTTCGCCATGCCGCCCTTGGACACCATTTTCATCATCTTCTGCGCCTGTTCGAACTGATTGAGCAGGCGATTGACTTCCTGAACGCTGACACCGGCGCCGGCGGCAATGCGCCGCTTGCGCGAGGCCTTGAGGATTTCCGGCTTGGCGCGTTCCTGCGGCGTCATCGAATTGATGATGCCCTCGATGCGCCCCATCACTTGGTCATCCACTTGCGCGCCCTGCATCGCCTGCCCAAGCTGTCCGGGAAGCTTGTCCATTAGTTTGCCTAATCCTCCGATTTTTTTCATTTGCTGGATCTGCCCCTTGAAATCTTCCAGATCGAAGCTTTTGCCCTCCTTGACTTTCTGCGACAGTTTCTGTGCTTCACTCCGGTCCACCCCGCGCTGCACTTCCTCGATCAGGGACAGAACATCGCCCATGCCAAGGATGCGCGAAGCCATGCGCTCCGGATGAAACATCTCCAGCCCGTCGAGTTTTTCGCCTGTGCCGGCAAATTTGATGGGTTTCCCGGTGACAAAGCGTACCGACAGCGCGGCGCCGCCTCGCGCGTCCCCGTCCAGTTTGCTCAGCACCACGCCGGTCAGTGGCAACGCATCGGCAAACGCTTTGGCGGTGTTTACCGCATCCTGTCCCTGCATCGCGTCCACCACGAACAGGGTTTCAATTGGCTTGAGCACTGCATGCAGTTCGCTGATTTCCCTCATCATGGCTTCATCAATCGCCAGCCGTCCTGCACTATCCACAATCAGCACATCATGAAAATGCTTGCGTGCAAAATCGAGCGCGCTCCCGGCAATGGCAAGCGGTTTACTCGCCGCGTCAACCGGAAAGAAATCCGCGTGGATCTGTTTTGCCAATGCACGCAACTGTTCGATCGCGGCAGGGCGGTAAACGTCGCAGCTTGCCAGCAGCACTTTCTTTTTCATTTGTTCGCGAAGGAGCCTGGCAAGTTTGGCGCTGGTCGTGGTCTTGCCCGAGCCTTGCAGGCCTGCGAGCAAAATAACCGCCGGCGGCACTGTGGCAAGGTTGAGCGAGGAGCCGACTTCGCCCATTAACTGAGTCAATTCACGATGCACTACGCCGACCACCGCCTGCCCGGGAGTGAGGCTCGCCAGCACCTCCTGGCCGAGCGCTTTTTCTTTGACCCGGCTGATGAAGTCCTTGACCGCCGGCAGCGCGACATCTGCCTCCAGTAGCGCCATGCGCACTTCGCGCAATGCGTCCTGGATATTGCTCTCGGTCAGGCGTGCCTGGCCGCGCAGGCTTTTTATGACACCGGAAAGCCGCTGCGTGAGATGATCAAACATGGAAGCTCCCGATAATGCCTTGCGCTCCGAGTTGAGGTAGACTTAAAAATCAACTTATCCCGCTCTCGATCAGCATGCCCGCTATTTTACCTTATCTCATCACTGCACTGCTCTACGCGCTCCTCGGGCTGCATTTCTGGCGCACGCGCTGGCAGCCCGGCACGCCCCGGGCAAGCAGTAATGGGGAGGGCATCCGCGATTGGGAGAAATTTGCAGTTCTGGTTCCGCTGACTTTGCACACCGCGCTACTCTACCAATCCACTTTCACCGGTACCGGCTTCAATCTCGGCGTAGGCAACGCGGTATCGGCGATACTATGGCTAGCGGTACTCATTTACTGGACTGTGAGTTTGATTTACAACATGGAAGGTCTGCAAGCGCTGGTGCTGCCGCTTGCCGCAGCGTGCGTGCTGCTGCCTTGGCTGCTGCCCACTACGCATATGCTTTCCAATACCGGGCTGCCGGCGTTTCCTGCACATTTCCTGCTCTCCATGCTTGCCTACAGCTTGTTCACCATCGCCGCATTGCATGCGGTACTGATGGCGATGGTGGAACGCCGCCTGCATGACGGCACGCTGCCGGCCACGCTGCACACTCTGCCTCCGCTGTTGACCATGGAAACATTGCTGTTTCGCATCATCGCCACCGGTTTCGTGCTGCTCACCTTGGCGCTGGCAAGCGGCATTCTGTTCTCCGAAGAATTGTTCCACAAGCCAGCGCAATTCACGCACAAAACGCTGTTCGCTTTCGTTTCCTGGGGCATCTTCGCGGCGTTGCTCGGCGGCAGGAAAATTTACGGC
>DATMDB010000114.1:0-3274 GCA_035558075.1 Burkholderiales bacterium | reverse complement strand
ACTCGGTCTCGCGCAGCGTGGTGCGGGCAGGGGCGCAGAAGGCTGCGTTCGATAGCATGGAGCGGAGCTTGTGCGGCTGCTCCCGCAAGCGGGCCTTGGGCTAACGGGTCGCAGCCGCGCTACGACCTTCGTCGCGCGCCTTGCATCCACCTACGTTTTGCCAGCAACGCAATCCGCGGAGGACTTAATCAGAGGTTCCTAGGTGCAGAATTATGAGGTCAGGCCCGCTGCGATTTTTGCAGCGCCTGGTCTATGTCCCATAAAATGTCGTCAATTTCTTCCAGCCCGACGGAAATGCGCACCATATCGGGCGTGACACCGGCTTGGATTTGCTCCTCTTCCGAGAGCTGGCGGTGAGTGGTGGAAGCGGGGTGAATTACCAGGGTCTTGGCATCGCCGACATTGGCGAGGTGGCTGAGAAACTCCACCGCCTCGATGAATTTGATTCCGGCTTGTTCGCCGCCCTTGATGCCGAAAGCGAGAATGCCGCTTGCGCCTTTCGGCAGATATTTTTTCACCAAGTCGTAATATTTGTTATCCGGCAGCCCGGGATAATTCACCCAGCTGACCAGCGGGTGATCTTTCAAGAACTTTGCCACCGCCAGCGCGTTTTCACAGTGTCGTTCCATTCTGACGTGCAAGGTTTCCAGCCCTTGCAACAACAGGAAAGCATTGAAGGGGGAAAGTGCCGGGCCGAAAGTGCGCAGCGTTTCCATGCGTGCTTTCATGGTGTAGCCGAAGTCGCCGAAGGTCTCGTGAAAGCGCACGCCATGATAACCGCGCGAAGGCTCCATCATTCCCGGGAAATTGCCGTTGTCCCAGGGAAATTTGCCGGATTCGACGATGACCCCGCCCATGGTGGTGCCGTGCCCGCCGAGGTATTTGGTCGCGGAATGCACCACGATGTCTGCGCCATGCTCGATAGGCCGGCACAAATAGGGAGAGGGGAATGTATTGTCTATGATCAGCGGGATGCCGGCATCCTTGGCAATTGCCGCGATCGGTTCGATATCGAGCACGTTCATCAGCGGATTGCCAATGGTCTCAGCGTAAATCGCTTTGGTTTTTTTGCTGAGTGCTTTTTTGAAATTCTGCGGGTCGTCGGGATCGACGAATTTCGTATTGATGCCGAGTTTTCTGAAGCTCACTTCGAACTGCGAATAGGTGCCGCCGTATAAAGTGCTCGCCGAGACCAGCTCGTCTCCTTGCTCAAGCAGGGTGAAGAGCGCGATCATCTGTGCCGCCATACCTGTAGCCAGAGCCAGACCGGCGCGCCCGCCTTCCAATGCCGCCATGCGCTCCTCGAACACTGCGGTAGTGGGATTCATAAGCCGCGTGTATACGTTGCCGAAAGTTTGTAGATTGAACAGACTCGCCGCGTGATCCGGACTGTCGAAAACATAGGACGTGGTCTGGTAAATCGGCACCGCGCGTGAGCCAGTAGCGGGGTCCGGCAGTTGGCCGGCGTGGAGGCACAATGTGCCGAAACCGAATTTTCTGTCAGCCATGAAAGCGATTCCTCTTGAAGGTAGATTGTGATTTTACAGTATCCGATTGAGGAAACGATGCCGCCGCCAATAGATAAAAACCAAGCGCCATAACGACCACTACCGTAAATCCGAGGTGGATTGCGAGCAGTGTGGCGAGAATCGCGCCCACCACCGAAGCGCAGGCATTGATACCCCAGGCCCAGGGCACAAGTTGCTCCGAGTGGCCGGCAACGAAGCCTAGCCCCAAGGGGAAAGGCATTCCCATTGGGAAAGCGAGCGGCGCGATGAGAGCAACGGAGATCGTGATTCTTGCTGCGTCCGGGAGACCTATGAATTGCCTGAACAGGACCGGAAGCGCCGCGAGGTAGACGACAGCCACCAGGCAAATTGCAAACACCACCCACACCACCGGCCAAAACGGCATGGTTTGGTTTTTTTGCACTACACGCCGGGAGAAACGGCTGCCTAAGCCCGCGAATATCAAGAATGCGCACAGCACCACCGCCACGGCGTAAATCGGATGGCTCAGGAACAGGATGAATTTCTGAATGAACGCGATCTCGATGAACATGAAGGCAAGGCCGACGGCTAGGAAATACCAACCAACGCGTAAGCGCGAAACTGCGGGCGACGCCGTTTTTTCCCGGCGCAATTCCATCACCCAAAGCGGAACGATAACCAGCACCAGGCTTGCCAGCAGCGCCTGAGCGAGAGAGGCGACGAGCAGGGGATAACCCCATTCCAGCAACGG
This sequence comes from Burkholderiales bacterium, assembly GCA_035558075.1. Classification (GTDB taxonomy): domain Bacteria; phylum Pseudomonadota; class Gammaproteobacteria; order Burkholderiales; family JAHFRG01; genus JAHFRG01. Next base: position 1,033 of record DATMDB010000114.1, on the reverse strand, counting down.
CAACCCACCACGGTCTTTTAGTGAAAGGAATTCAGGCAGCACGCGCCATTCGAAAAAGTGGAAGAAATAGGGCTTATCGTCACTGGCCGGCGTGACGTCAAACTTGTAGCGCTCCAGGAAATCCTGCCTTTGCGTGCCGAGCAGCGCCTGCGCGCCCTCAAAATAATACGACTGCTCCAGAACGTTGTAACGGTTGGTTTCAGACTCGCCAATTCCCGGGTAATATTCCGCATCGAAAGAGCGGGAGCGGCAAAAGGTTTTGATCGCGGCAATCTCGGATTCGCTGAACTCGCCGTTTTTCACCAGCAGAGTGCTGGTTTTCCAGCCGCGGATGAGAGCAAGCCGCTTTCCGGGCTGCAAAACTCCATCCTGCTCCAGCGCGGTGATCGCAGTGGCGAAAAGTTTTAGCGCATCGCGCGGTGGAAGCGTGACCCAGCGCGTCAGCGTCAGCATTCCGCCAGACTTCAAATGGCGAAGATAATCCTGGAACGCCTCAATAGTGTATAGATAGCTTTCGGATAGCGCATAAAGACCCGCGGACGAAGCGCCGAAGGCATCAACCAGCGCGACCTGGATGAGATCGTACTGCTCGCGGCTTGCCGCGACAAAACCGCGCGCCTCGGCGATAAATACCCGAACCCCCGGTGCGCTGTAAGGTTTCCCCGAAAAACCGGCGAATCTGTGCTGCACCAGATCCACCACCTGCGGATTGAGTTCAACCGCGTCAATTTGCTTAGCCCGGTGATAAATTCCCTGCAACACGTCCGCGCCGGCTCCCGCCCCAAGCACCAAAACTCGCGGATTGTCGAACAGATGATAGGGAAGAGCGGAAGTGAGATAGTCGAGATAGCTCAAGGTCTCGCGCCGTTGCTCAAAGCGATTGAGCGCACTCATCGAATCGCCGTCGCTGAAAATCCCCAATTGCGGTGGCGGCTCTCCGGTGGCGTTCAAACTCAAGCCCGGCGCATGACGAAACGGAATCAGCGGGCTTTCAACCACGGTGACGAGAGCCAGAGGGCTGGAAACCTGCTCG
>DATMDB010000113.1:0-5079 GCA_035558075.1 Burkholderiales bacterium | reverse complement strand
AATGGCGAAATGGCCAGGCTTCCGGATTTGCTGGAATTCGCCAAGCAGCATCAATTGAAAATCGGCACCATCGCCGACCTTATTCATTACCGCAGCCGTACCGAGTCGCTGGTCGCGCGCGTTACGGAGCGCATGGTGGAGACCGTGCACGGCAAGTTCAAGCTGATTGCCTACCGTGACAAGACGGCGAGCGCTACGCATCTCGCCCTGGTGAAAGGCGAACTTGTTCCCGGCGAAGAAACGCTGGTGCGGGTGCATGAGCCGTTATCGGTCATGGATTTGCTGGACACCGGCGCCGGCGGGCATTCCTGGAGCATTTACGATGCGCTGAAAACGATTGCGGCGGCGGGCAAGGGCGTGATCCTTCTATTGCAGAGGCAGGAGGGCGCAGATGAGCTGCTGGAGCGGATAAAACCCGGCCGCTCTTCCGAAAAGAAGCCGACGCGGACCGATTTGCGCAACTACGGTATAGGCATGCAAATTCTCAAGGATCTCAAGGTCACCAAAATGCGCCTGCTCGCTGCGCCGCGCAAGATGCCAAGCATGGCGGGATTTGGCCTGGAAGTTACCGGTTACGAGCTGCCCGATAAAAAATAGCGATTCATGGAACAGCGATGAAAAAAATAGAACCTGATTTTAACGGCGCAAATTTGCGCATCGGCATCGTAATGAGCCAGTTCAACCGGGACATCAGCGCAGGCTTGCTCACTGCCTGCCTCGATGCGCTGCTGAAACACGGCGTGGCTGAGGAAGCGGTTACCCTGGTGACGGTGCCGGGCGCGTTGGAAATCCCGCTGGCGCTGCAGAAAATGGCGAATACCGGGAAGTTTGACGCGCTCATTGCGCTGGGCGCGGTAATTCGCGGCGAGACCTATCATTTCGAAGTGGTGGCGAACCAATCGGCAAGCGGCGTGGCTTCGGTGCAGCTTGATACAGGCATTCCCGTGGCGAATGCCATATTGACCACTCTTGATGAAAAGCAAGCGCGCTCGCGCATGAGCGAGAAGGGCGCTGAAGCGGCAAGGGTGGCGATAGAGATGGCCAACCTGCTGCGGCGCCTGGACGAGAAATAGCAGCATTTCAATTCAAATGACCACGACACGGCCGCGTACAGCCAGAAGCAGCCGCAGGCGCTCGCGGGAATTCGCACTGCAGGCGCTGTATCAATGGCAGTTGGGTGGCGACACTGCCGACATTCTCGAAAAGCAACTGCGTGCCGCAAAAGGCTTCGATAAACTGGATGAAGCATATTTTCTGACGCTGCTGCGAGGCGCAATCTCCGGCGCGCACGAGCTGGAGAAAAAATTGCAGCCAAATCTTGATCGCCCGTCCAAGGAACTGAGCCCCATTGAACACTGCATTTTGCTATTAGCCGCTTACGAGCTTGTGCATCAGCCCGATGTGCCTTACAAAGTCGTGATCAACGAGGCGGTGGAGCTTGCCAAGTCATTCGGCGGCACTGACGGGCATAAATACGTGAACGGTGTTCTCGACAAGCTCGCCGCTAGGTTGCGCTCTGCAGAATATAAACAAAGCAACCACGGAGACACGGAAAAAAACAAAATCAATTAGACAGGATTTACATGATTAGGCAAGATTAACAGGATTAAATTGTGTTAATCCTGTCTATTTATCTAAATCTCGGCATCTCCGCGTCTCCGCGGTAAAATCTTGAAATGCCATCCGAATTCGAAATCATCCGGCGCTATTTCACACATCCGGCGCCCCACGCTGTGCTGGGCGTAGGCGATGATGCGGCGCTGGTAAAAGTCGCCAAGGGCATGGAACTCGTGGTTTCCACCGATATGCTGGTTTCGGGAACGCATTTTTTCTCCGACGCGGATCCTTACAAGTTGGGACACAAAGCGCTGGCGGTTAATCTCTCCGATATGGCGGCGATGGGGGCCACTCCACGCTGGGCGACGCTGTCGCTCGCCATGCCTGAAGCCGATGAAAAATGGCTTAAGCCTTTTGCCAAAGGTTTTATGGATTTGGCAAGAGCGCAGCGGGTTGATTTGATCAGCGGCGATACCGCACGCGGGCCGCTTAACATCTGCGTGCAAATCATAGGCGAGGTGCCAGCGGGCAAAGCGCTGCGCCGGGATGGTGCGAAACCGGGTGACGAAATATGGGTTTCAGGCCAAATTGGAGATGCCGCGCTGGCGCTCGTCTATTTGCAAAACCGCATTCATCTTGAAGCGCAAGAGGCGCAAGCTTGCCTGAAAAAACTGCACACGCCCGACGCGCGCGTCGCTCTTGGGCGGCATCTCCTGGGATTGGCGCACTCTGCAATTGATATATCCGATGGACTCGTCGCGGATTTGGGGCATATCCTCGAGCGCTCCGGGGTCGCTGCGGTCATCGAGTTTAAGGCATTGCCCAAGTCCGCGGTGCTGCAAAAATACCTGAGACATGACGCAGCGCTGCAAGCGCTGCTTGCCGGCGGCGATGATTACGAGCTTTGCTTTACTGCGCCGAAGAAAAATAGTGTGGAGCTGGCAAAACTATCGCGCAAATTGAAACTGCCTTTGACGCAAATAGGCAGAATAGAAAAAGGACAAGGCTTGACCCTGCTCGACTCCGCGGGCAAACCCATGGTCTGGAATGCCGAGGGGTTTGATCATTTTGGCTGAGACGCTTCCAACGTGGCGGTTTATCCTACGCAACCCGGTGCATTTTCTCGCGTTCGGTTGCGGCGCCGGGCTGTTTCCCGGGGCGCCGGGAACTGCAGGCACGGTTTTGGCGTTTCCGCTTTTTTGGTACCTCGGCCCGCGCTTGATGCCGCTCGAGTTTTTGCTGCTGATTGCGGCACTATTCGTGCTGGGCATCTGGATGTGCGACAAGACCGGAAAGGCTCTGGGCGCACATGATCACAGCGGAATTGTCTGGGATGAATTGGTTGCGTTTTTGCTGGTGCTCGATTTCACGCCGAATACGCTGCTGTGGCAGGCTCTCGCGTTTCTGTTGTTCCGCGCTTTTGATGTTCTCAAACCTCCGCCGATCGGCTATTTTGATGAGACCGTGCGCAACGGCTTCGGCGTGATGCTCGACGACCTGATTGCGGCGTTTTATACGCTGCTCTGCCTTGCATTCTGGAAAACCCTGATTGAGTGATGACAAACGAAATTCTCTATAAACTCGCAGCCCGCGCGGGCAAGCTCCTGAAAACTCGCAAGCTGATGCTGGTTACGGCGGAATCCTGCACCGGCGGCGGGGTGGGCGAGGCGGTCACAATGGTACCGGGCAGTTCAGACTGGTACGAGCGCGGTTTCATTACCTACACCTATATTTCCAAGCGCGAACTGCTGGGTATCAAAAGGCAGACACTGGATAAGTTCGGAGCGGTATCGGAACAAACGACGCGCGAGATGGCGGCAGGCGCGCTCAAAAACAGCCACGCCCAGGTCGCAGTGGCGGTGAGCGGCACTGCCGGCCCGAGCGGCGGCACGCCTGATAAGCCAGTCGGCACCATTTGTTTGGCGTGGTGCCTGAAAAACGGCGCAATGGTGAGCGAAACGCGCCGTTTCAATGGTAATCGCCAGACCATACGCCGCAAAGCAGTCATGCGTGCACTGCAGGGCATTCTGGAAATGCTTGAATAGCTTTTGTAGTCCGTTTTCGCCTTCCTGCGTTTAGCCACTTGTGCCATAATCTTTCAATCATTAAAGGGGTTCAAATTCATGGACGAAAACAAAAGCAAAGCATTGGCGGCGGCGCTGTCGCAGATCGAAAAACAGTTCGGCAAGGGCTCGGTCATGCGCCTCGGGGAGAGCGAGGTGGCCAGGGATATTCAGGTGGTGTCCACCGGCTCGCTGGGACTGGACATCGCGCTCGGCGTGGGCGGCCTGCCTCGAGGACGCGTGGTGGAAATTTACGGGCCGGAATCCTCTGGCAAGACCACGCTGGCGCTGCAAGTGATTGCGGAAATGCAGAAACTGGGCGGCACCGCGGCGTTCATCGACGCCGAGCATGCGCTCGATCCGCAATACTCCAAGAAGCTCGGCGTAAAAGTGGAGGAACTGCTGATTTCGCAGCCGGACAACGGCGAGCAGGCGCTGGAAATCACCGACATGTTGGTGCGTTCCGGCTCGGTGGATGTGGTGGTGGTGGACTCGGTCGCGGCATTGACGCCGAAAGCGGAAATCGAAGGCGAGATGGGCGAGCCGCAAATGGGCTTGCAGGCGCGGCTCATGTCGCAGGCGCTGAGGAAACTTGCCGCCAACATCAAGCGCTCCAACACCCTGGTGATTTTCATCAACCAGATCCGCATGAAAATCGGCATCATGTTCGGCAATCCTGAAACCACCACCGGCGGCAACGCGCTCAAATTCTACGCATCGGTGCGCATTGACATCCGCCGCATCGGTTCAATCAAGAAAGGCGAGGAAGTGATCGGCAATGAGACCCGCGCCAAGGTAGTGAAGAACAAGGTCGCGCCGCCATTCAAGCAGGCGGAGTTCGATATACTTTACGGCGAGGGCATTTCCCGTGAAGGAGAGATCATCGAGCTCGGCGTAATCCACAAACTCATCGAAAAATCCGGCGCTTGGTATGCCTACAAGGGCGAGAAGATCGGCCAGGGCAAGGACAGCGCTCGTGAATACCTGAAAGAACATCCCAAGCTGGCGAAGGAAATCGAGAACAAAATCCGCGCCAATGTCGGCGTGAATGCTCCTCAGCAATCGGCGGGTGAAAAGAAAGATTAACCTGCGTGAGCGCGCTTTGCGCTGCCTGGCGCGGCGCGAGCACTCGAGACTGGAACTGCAGCGCAAGCTGGCGCCGCACGCTGAAGAATCCGATGATATCCAGGGTTTGCTCGACGGTTTAGAGAAGCGCGGCTGGCTCTCCGAAAAGCGTCTGGTGGAGCAAACTGTGCATACGCGCCGTGGCAGGTATGGTGTGATGCGCATCGTTCGGGAGTTGCGCGGTAAGGGAGTTTCGGAAGAAGCCATCTCGGAAGCCGTGCCGCAAATTCGGGAAAGCGAACGGGAAGCCGCGCGCGCATTATGGCGGAAAAAGTTCGGCAAGCTGCCCAGGAATGCCAGTGAGCGAGGAAAGCAAATCAGGTTCATGCAGGGC
>DATMDB010000112.1:0-5273 GCA_035558075.1 Burkholderiales bacterium | reverse complement strand
AAGATGCGCCTCGGGGTCGGAGTGCACATCGGGTACGCCTTGCGATATTGCTTTTTCCTCGCGCACATAGCGTTTGGCCTGCGCCTCAAAAATTCTTTTTGCCATGGCGCGGACGTAATCGCCCCGGTAGGCGTTGGACGGGAAGGCAATGCTCACGCCCGCCAACTCGAGATAGCGCAGCCAAGTGGATAATACGAGAATATCCATCTGCCTGCCGGCGTCATTCACATAAAACTCGCGCGACACCTGATAACCGGCTGCATCCAGCACGTTGGCCAGGCTTGCGCCAAAAGCCGCGCCGCGCCCATGGCCAACATGCAGGGGGCCCGTGGGATTGGCGGAGACGAATTCAACCTGGATTTTTTTGCCAGCGCCAAGACGGCTGCTACCGTAAGCTCCCCCACTATTCAGAATATGCGGTATGACCATTTGTTTGGCGGCGGGCTTGAGAAACAAATTGATGAAGCCGGCGCCGGCGATTTCCGCTTTTTCCACGTGGGGCGATGAAGGCAGCGCGGCGAGTAAAGCCGCGGCGATATCGCGCGGGCCGCGGCGCAACGGCTTGGCCAGCAGCAACGCGAGATTGCATGCGTAATCGCCGTGACTTGCTTGTTTCGGGCGTTCCAGTTCGATCGTAGAGAGAAGCTGATTGGGGGCTGCTGCGTTTAGCGCCTGCGCGAAAAGATCGACAAGATGGGATTTCAGCTCAGACGGCGCTAAATTCATATCGGGCGGTATTTTGGGCGACGCTTATTATAACTTAGCTTGGCTCCATGCATTAAAACTCAAGCGGGTCCACATCCAAAGCCCAGCGCACTTTTGTGCTTGAGACCTCCGTGAGTGCGCTGTGCCAGTCTTTCAAGAACGCCTGAAGTTTTTTCCGCGAAGCACTCTGCACCAGCAATTGCCCGCGCTCCCGACCGGCAAGCCGCGGCATATGCGCCGGCACCGGATCGTAAATCGTAACTTCATGGCTGATGCGTGAAGCTAGCGTGGCGGCGTCAGCAAGATAGCTCATAACCGTGCTGGAACGCGTCGCTTCGGCGCGCAGCAGCGCCTGATGTATGAAAGGCGGAAGACCGGCGTGTCTGCGCTCGGCAAGCAGGGTTTTGGCAAAAGCACTGTAATCATGTCTGCGTAACGCTTCAAACAGCGGGTGGCCGGGGAATTGGGTTTGGATCAGCACCTCACCCGGGATGGCCGCGCGCCCGGCGCGCCCTGCGACCTGCATGAGCTGAGCAAACAACTTTTCCGAGGCGCGGAAATCGGTGCTGTACAAGGAACTGTCCGGATTGATGATGCCGACCAGGGAAAGCTTGGGGAAATCGTGACCTTTGGCCAGGATTTGCGTGCCGACCAGGATGTCCACCTCGTGGTCGCAAATGCGTTTCAGCATATCGCCCCAAGCGAGCTTGCGGCGCGTGCTGTCGCGGTCTATGCGCAGGATGCGGGCTCTTGGCAACAAAGCTGACAAAGCGCTTTCCACCCGCTGGGTGCCCTGTCCCAGGGGAATAAGGTCAACGTTGCCACAACTCGGGCAGGCGGCGGGCACACGTTCCTCGTGCCCGCAATGGTGGCAGCGCAAACGGCGCTCGCGCAAGTGCAACACCAGGCGGCTCGAGCAGCGCGCGCAGCCGGAAATCCACGCGCACGCACTGCACATGAGTACTGGAGCGTAGCCCCTGCGGTTGATGAATATCAGGCTTTGTTCGCCCCGCTGCAGCCTTTCCTTGAGTGCTGCGATCAATGGCTCGGACAGGCCTTCGTTGAGCTTCAGGCGGCGTATGTCTATGCAGCGTAATTCGGGTGGCAGCGCATGATCTACTGCGCGCTGCGCGAGTTTCGCCAAGCGGTAGCGACCGGAAATCGCATGCTGGTAGCTTTCCAGCGCCGGCGTCGCCGAGCCGAGGATGACCGGTATATCCGCCTGCTGGGCGCGGAAGATAGCGACATCGCGCGCGGAATAGCGCAAACTGTCCTGCTGCTTAAACGAAGCGTCGTGCTCCTCGTCAACGATAATGAGTCCGAGCTTGGGAATGGGCGTGAACACCGCAAGGCGCGTACCTAAAATCACCTGCGCATCGCCGGATTGGGCAGCGAGCCAGTTCTCCAGCCGCTCGCTGTCGTTCAAGCCGCTGTGCAGCGAAACGACCCGGGATTTCGGAAAACGCTGCTTGAGCCAGGCTTCGAGCTGTGGCGAAAGATTGATTTCAGGCACCAGCAGTAGCGCCTGTTTTTTTCCCGCGAGCGCCCGTGCAATCCGATTGAAATAGATTTCGGTCTTGCCGCTTCCGGTGACGCCAAACAGCAGTGAGCATCCGAATCCGGCGAGTTGAATCGATTCAACCACTGCGGATTGTTCCGCCGTGAGTCGGGGCGACTCAGCGGACGCGACGGAAGTGCGGCTGGAGCCTGCTGCAGCTTCGCACGCCCAACCCAGGGTAATGAATTCATTGAGCGCCTTGGCTGCGCCGGGCGAAATTTGGCGCAGTTCTTCTTTTTTTAATGCCCCGCTTTCAAGCCGCTCGAATAATTTGCATTTCACCGCTGCTTTTGCCGGCAAAGCAGAAGGGTCGAGCTTCCGCCCCGCCTCGGTTAAGCAAAAGACACCGGAAGTTTTGCGCGTAATCGGCCGACTTCGTCGCAGCCTGGCGGGCAGCGCATTCATGACGACCTGCCCTAAAGGATGGTGGTAGTAATCGCTGCAAAACCTGAACAGGCTCAGCGTTTGCGGGGAGAGCGCAGGAATATCCTGAAATAGGAAAGAGATTGGTTTGATGCGCTGCGGGGAGATGCTGGGTTGGTTCGCGATTTCCATCACCACGCCAACCATTTGCTTTTTGCCGAATGGCACCAACACGCGCATGCCGATATGCTCGCGAGTTAAACCAGGCGCGGCATAATCGAATAGGCGTGCAACCGGTACATCGAGTGCGACGCGTGCGATAGTCATCCAGATTTAAAAATACGAAGCGCGGCGTTAGCTGGAATTTCTAGAATGAATTTTACTTAGTCCGAATAACTAATTTGGGCAAAAACATTATTTTTTTATGCACAAATTCAGTGGACAACTTTGTGAATAAAAATTTGAATCGGCAGTTAACCCCGCTTCAGGCAAGGGTTTTGTTATTTTGCTCAAAATTTAGGCTTCACAAAAGGATTAAAAATCATCATGTTGCTGATATCTCGAAAATGCCTTGTGGGGCAAGGGATCGTGCCAGGACAAGGCTATGCCCATGTGCATAAGTTGGACTCGCAAAAGCGCCGCCAAATTTTCTATAAAATTCTTTTTAGCCTTTGTTTCAGTGGCGGTTTCTGCTCAAGTCGTGCACCGCATCCACCATCGCTGCAACATGTTCAGGAAGGGTAAGCTGAGATACTCCATGTCCCAGATTGAAAACGTGGCCGGGACCTGCACCATAAGCGGCGAGAATTTTTTGCACTTCGCCGCGAATAATTTCCGGGGACGAAAATAACACAGCCGGATCCAGATTGCCCTGCAATGCGACTTTGTGGCCCACGCGCTTGCGAGCGAGACCGATATCGGTGCGCCAATCCAAACCGATGGCATCGCAACCGGTGGCGGCAATGCTTTCCAGATGGTCTCCTCCGCCCTTGGTGTAAACAATACTGGGTACCCGGGAGCCCGCGTGTTCGCGCCTCAATTTGCCCACTATTTCCTCGATATAGCGCAGCGAAAATTCATGATATGCGGCACTCGTGAGTATGCCGCCCCAGGTGTCGAAAATCATCGCGACATGCGCACCGGATTCGATTTGCGCGTTGAGGTAAGCGGTCACAGCGCGGGCATTGGTTGCCAGTAGCTTGTGCAATAGATCGGGGCGGCGGTAGAGCATGGTTTTGACTTGAATGAAGTCGGCGCTAGCTGCGCCTTCAATCATGTAGCAGGCGAGAGTAAATGGACTGCCCGCGAAGCCGATGAGCGGCAGCGCATGATCCAGCGCCTTGCTGATTTGGCTCACCGCATCCATGACGTAGCGCAGATGCGTGCCGGGATCCGGCACTCCCAGTTTTTCTATATCCCGCTCATCGCGCAGCGGCTTGGCGAATTTCGGCCCTTGATTTTCTTCAAAATAAAGTCCAAGCCCCATGGCATCAGGGATGGTGAGAATGTCGGAAAACAGAATGGCGGCATCCAATTTGAAGCGCGCAAGAGGTTGCAACGTGACTTCGGTAGCCAGGTCGGGATTCCTGCATAAGGCCAGAAAATCTCCAGCGCGTGCGCGGGTTTGGTTGTATTCGGGAAGATAGCGCCCGGCCTGGCGCATCAGCCACACCGGCGTGTAGGGCGCAGGCTGGCGCAGCAATGCGCGCAGCAAGGTGTCGTTTTTAAGATTTGGCATGCTGATATTTAACCGCAGAGGACGCGAGAGCGCGGAGGAAAAGCAAAATCAAATAGACAAGATTTACAGGATTACGAAGGATTAACAAGATTAAATCCTGTGAATTAAGTTTTTACTCTGCGCCCTCAGCGTCCTCCGCGGTGAATGTTTATTAACGCGGCAGGTCGGAGTTGCCCATCAAAAATTCGTCTACCGCCCGCGCCGCCTGGCGGCCTTCGCGTATCACCCATACCACCAGCGATTGCCCCCGGCGCATGTCGCCCGCAGCAAACACCTTGGGAATCGAAGTCTGGTAACGCTCGGTATCGGCCTTGACATTCCCGCGCGCATCAAACTCCACGCTTAATTCCTTGAGCATGCCCTCGTGCACGGGATGAAGATAACCCATCGCGAGCAACACGAGGTCGGCCTTGATTTCGAATTCAGTGCCGGGTATTTCCTGCATCCTGCCGTCTTTCCACTCCAGCCGCACGGCGTGCAAGGTCGTGACATGACCGCCCTTGCCGGAGAAGCGCTGGGTCGCGATGCTGAAGTCGCGATAGCAGCCTTCTTCGTGGGATGAAGAGGTACGTAGCTTCATCGGCCAGTAAGGCCAGGTCAAGGGTTTGTTTTCCTCCAGCGGAGGCTGGGGCAGGAGCTCGAAATTGGTCACCGTAATAGCTTCCTGGCGTATGGACGTGCCGATGCAGTCGGAACCGGTATCGCCTCCGCCGATCACCACCACATGCTTGCCTTTGGCGGTAAGTTGGTTGGCAATCTTGTCCCCGGCGTTCACCTTGTTCTGCTGCGGCAGGAATTCCATTGCATAGTGGACGCCCAGCAATTCCCGTCCCGGCACCGGCAGCTCGCGCGGATGTTCCGAGCCCCCCGTCAGCACCACTGCGTCAAATTCGTCGAGCAACTTCTTTG
>DATMDB010000111.1:0-2805 GCA_035558075.1 Burkholderiales bacterium | reverse complement strand
TTCGGTTTTCCGACTTTTGCGAGACTGGCTATAAACCTAACTTGCTGTTTTAATTGGCGTCCCCAGGGGGATTCGAACCCCCGTACTCACCGTGAAAGGGTGATGTCCTAGGCCTCTAGACGATGGGGACCTGGATCGTCCGCAAACGTGCAACGCACGTTCCATGCGGTTATTCGTGGTGGAGGTAAGCGGGATCGAACCGCTGACCTCTTGCATGCCATGCAAGCGCTCTCCCAGCTGAGCTATACCCCCGTTGAAGGTTGCGAATTATACTTGAAGCAGCGAGATCAAGGCAAGAAAACTCCCATTATTCAGCGAAGCTGGCAAGCTGCTCGCGCAGCCGCTTGAGCACTTGTTCGCGGCCTATCAGTTCCAGCGTGGCGTCTATGGGAGGCGTCTGCGCGCTCCCCGTCACCAGAACGCGCAGCGGCATCGCAAGTTCGGACAATTTCAGTTGATGTTGCGCCACCACGGCCTTGATGGCGTCATGAATGGCGGCGCGCTGCCACTCTATTTTGGCAAATTGCCGCCCGACCTCCTGCAACGCGGGAACGACTCTGCCATTTACGTGCTGCGCCACCAACCCCCGGCTGGGCGGAGTGTAACGATAAAACAACATGGCGGCTAAGGCGAGTTCCCGAAGGGTATTGGCGCGCTCCTTGAGAAGTTGCACCACGCTTGAAAGCCTTGGCCCGTTTTTCGTGTCGCCGCCATTGCGCTGGATTTCCGACTCAATCTGCGCGGCCAGCGCTTCGTCCGAACCCGATTTGATGTGCTGGTGATTAAGCCAGAGCAGTTTTCCCCGATTGAACTGCGCCGGCGACTTGCTAATGTGCCCGAGATCGAACCACTCGACGAATTGCGGAGTGGTAAACATTTCCTCGTCGCCGTGCGACCAGCCAAGCCGCGCCAAGTAATTCAGCAGCGCCTCCGGCAAATAGCCTTCTTCACGGTACTGCATCACGCTTACAGCGCCGTGGCGTTTGGAAAGCCGCTCGCCGTCCGCGCCGAGTATCATCGGCACATGCGCGTATTGCGGCAGCGAAGCGCCGAGCGCCTTGAGAATGTTGATCTGGCGCGGCGTGTTATTGACGTGATCGTCGCCGCGTATCACGTGGGTGATGCCCATGTCGAGATCGTCCACCACCACGCCGAAGTTGTAAGTCGGCACGCCGTCGGCGCGCAGCAACACCAGATCATCGAGCTCGTTGTTGCTCACGCCGATGCGCCCTTTCACCAAATCGTCGAACACTACTTCGCCCTCGAGCGGATTCCTGAAACGCACCACCGCTTTCACTCCGGCGGGCGGCGCTGCCTTTGAGTCGCGCCAGCGGCCGTCATAGCGGGGCTTTTCTCCCCTCGCCCGCTGCTGCTCGCGCAGCGCCTCCAGCTCTTCCTTGCTGGCATAGCAATAATAGGCCTTGTTTTCCTTAACCAGCCACTGCGCCATTTCCTGATAGCGCGCAAGGCGCTGCATCTGGTAAAACGGCCCCTCGTCCCAGTCGAGGCCGAGCCAGCCCATGCTGTCGAGAATCACCCGGATGGACTCCCGCGTGGAGCGCTCGCGGTCGGTGTCTTCGATGCGCAGCACGAATTTGCCGCCGTGCTTGCGCGCATAGGCCCAGGAGAAGAGCGCGGTGCGCGCGCCGCCGATATGCAGATAGCCGGTGGGACTGGGGGCGAAGCGAGTGCGGACGGTCATGATGAGTACGCAATAAAATGATCATTTTACTTGATTGCGGCGGCGCAGCTAAAATCTCTTCATGGCAGGCGGAGGAACGACAAACACGATGCAAACTCTACAAGATTATCTGCGCCCCGGCCTCGACATCGTTTCAATCGGCCTCAATCCTTCTCTTTACTCGGTGAAAAAGGACTTTTATTTCGCACGCCCGCAAAACCGCTTCTGGAAAGCGCTCAACGCTTCGAAATTGGCGGATCAAGAACTGGTTCCGGGCAAGACCGCCATGAACAAATTATTCCGCGAACACGGCATCGGATTTACCGACGTTGTGAAGCGCCCCACCGCCAATGCCGCCGGACTTGAATCCGCCGACTTCCGCAAATGGGTCCCGGTCTTGCGCGACAAGCTGCTGCATTACCAGCCGCGCATCGCGTGGTTCCATGGAAAGCTCGCCTACAAAAATTTCCTGCGGTACACCACGGGCGCCGATCTCGACATGCCGTGGGGCGCACAAACAATACGGATTGGTGAATCTGCTGTATTCGTGAGCCCCAATCCCAGCCCGGCCAACGCCGCGTTCTCGCTCGACGAGCTTGTCGGCTGGTATGTGAAACTCAAGAAACTGCGCGAAAAACTGTGTGATGCGCGATAAATTGACCGTGGCTGCTTGCTATGGTTAAATTTGCGCTCGGCGGGTGGTTAGCTCAGCGGTAGAGCACTGCCTTCACACGGCAGGGGTCACTGGTTCGATCCCAGTATCACCCACCATCACCTGGTAACCGCTCCTCTCCCGTGGCAAATAAGGATTCGCCGTCAGTAGCTATTCAACAAGCCGATACCCAACACCGGTTTCGGTGATCAAATGCCTCGGTTGAGCGGGATCGGATTCCAGTTTCTGCCTCAGGTGCGCCATGTAGGTCCTGAGATAATGGCTGCTCTCCACGTGCGACGGGCCCCATACGTCCTTGAGCAGATGGCGATGGGTGAGCACCTTGCCGGCGTTGCGGATCAACACGGTCAGCAAGCGATATTCAATTGATGTCAGATGAATCTCCTGCTCCCGGCGGTAAACCCGCCGGTTGATGAAATCAACCTTGACATCACCGAATCGGAACTCGTGC
>DATMDB010000110.1:0-2688 GCA_035558075.1 Burkholderiales bacterium | reverse complement strand
GGGTTTGGGTAAAATATTTTTGGGGTGCACTTGAAAGGATACGGGCAATCGGCATACATTATTAGTGGGCAGGTGATGGAAAGCGCTTTAAACTACTAGAGAAGTAGAGAAGCAATGGCTACCCGGCAACGCGAAGACACGGTACTGGAGGCAAAGAAAAGCAAACTCAAGCCTCCCGCGATGTTCAAGGTTGTGCTGCTCAACGATGACTACACGCCTATGGATTTTGTGGTTGCGGTGCTGCAGACGATTTTTATGATGAACCGTGAACAGGCCACCCAAATCATGCTCAAAGTACATCGGGAAGGCATGGGGGTGTGCGGCGTCTATCCCAAGGATGTCGCTGCGACCAAAGTCGAACAGGTGGTGTCGTTTGCCAAGCAGCACCAGCATCCGCTGCAGTGCGTTATGGAACAAACGTAATGAGGAAAGTTGAATGATAGCTCAAGAACTCGAGGTCAGCCTTCACATGGCGTTCATGGAAGCACGCCAGAAGCGTCACGAGTTTATCACCGTGGAACATCTGCTGTTGGCGTTGCTCGACAACCCGACGGCTTCAGAAGTATTGCGGGCGTGCGCGGTCAACATCGAAGACCTGCGCAAAGTGCTGAGTGATTTCGTTGTCGAGCACACCCCGAAAGTAAGCGGCGAGGTGGATACCCAACCTACTTTAGGCTTCCAGCGCGTGATTCAGCGCGCCATCCTGCATGTGCAATCCTCCGGCAAAAAGGAAGTCACCGGCGCCAATGTGCTGGTGGCGATCTTCGGCGAAAAGGATTCGCACGCGGTGTACTTCCTTCACCAGAAGGGGATTACCCGCCTCGATGTGGTTAACTACATCTCCCATGGCATCACCAAAGTGCCGCAAGGCACCTCGGCGAACAAGGCGGAAAGCGAGGCTGATACCGAGCAGGAGCCAAGTCCGGGCGGGGCCCTGGAAAACTATACGATGAACCTGAATGCCTTGGCGCTGGCGGGCAAGATTGATCCTTTGATCGGGCGCGAGCGCGAGCTTGAGCGCGTGGTACAGACCTTGTGCCGGCGCCGCAAGAACAACCCGCTCTTGGTGGGCGAAGCGGGTGTGGGCAAGACCGCGATTGCCGAAGGCCTGTCCCGGCGCATCGTAGAAGGCGATGTGCCCGAGGTGCTGAAGCGCAGCCAGGTCTATGCGCTGGATATGGGCGCGCTGCTTGCCGGCACCAAGTACCGCGGCGATTTCGAGCAGCGCCTAAAAGCGGTGTTGAAACAGCTTTTGGACAATCCCAACGCCATTCTCTTCATCGACGAGATTCATACTCTGATTGGCGCGGGCGCGGCTTCAGGCGGCACGCTGGACGCTTCCAACCTGCTTAAACCGGCGTTGAACCAGGGGCAGTTGAAATGCATTGGCGCCACCACTTACAACGAATATCGCGGGGTTTTCGAAAAAGACCATGCGCTGTCGCGCCGTTTCCAGAAAATCGACGTGGTGGAACCGAGCATTGATGAGACCGTGGCTATCCTGCGCGGCCTGAAATCGCGTTTTGAATCACATCACGGGGTGAAATATACCGCCGCCGCGCTCAGCAGCGCGGCAGAACTGTCGGCGCGCTATATCAATGACCGCCATCTGCCGGACAAGGCGATAGATGTGATTGACGAAGCCGGGGCGGCGCAGAAAATCCTGCCCAAATCCAAACAGAAAAAGGTCATCAGCAAACATGAGATCGAGGAAATCATCGCTAAAATTGCGCGCATCCCGCCGCAGCATGTGTCCACCGATGACCGCACCGCGCTAAGAAACCTCGATCGCGATTTAAAAGCCGTGGTATTCGGCCAGGACCAGGCGATAGACGCGCTTGCTGCCGCGATCAAGACGGCGCGGAGCGGCCTCAGCAATCCGCAAAAGCCGATCGGTTCGTTCCTGTTCTCCGGCCCGACCGGAGTGGGCAAGACCGAGGTAGCGCGCCAGCTTGCTTATATCATGGGTGTGGAGCTGATCCGCTTTGATATGTCCGAATACATGGAGCGGCATGCGGTGTCGCGCCTGATCGGCGCCCCGCCCGGCTATGTGGGTTTTGACCAAGGCGGTTTGCTTACCGAGGCGATTACCAAGCGTCCTTACGCGGTGCTGCTGTTGGACGAAATTGAGAAGGCCCATCCCGACATCTTCAACATCCTGTTGCAGGTGATGGACCATGGCACCCTCACCGACAACAACGGGCGCAAGGCCGATTTTCGCAACGTGATGATCATCATGACCACCAACGCCGGCGCGGAATCGCTCTCCAAGACCGCCATCGGCTTTACCCTGGCCAAGCACGCCGGAGATGAAATGGTGGAAATCAAGCGCCTGTTTACTCCGGAATTCAGGAACCGCTTGGATGCCACCATCTCGTTTGCCGCGCTCGACCATGAAGTGATTCTCAGGGTAGTGGAGAAATTCCTGATGCAGCTTGAAGAACAGTTGCAGGAAAAGAAAGTTGACGCGCACTTTACCGATGCGCTGAAGAGTTACCTGGCCAAACGCGGTTTCGATCCAGTGATGGGTGCGCGTCCCATGGCCAGGCTGATTCAGGACACGATCCGCAGCGCGCTTGCCGATGAGCTACTATTCGGCAAGCTGGCCAATGGCGGTAAGGTGACGGTGGACATCGATACGAATGAAAAAGTGCGATTGGTGTTCGCGGACGAGGAGGAAAAAATCGC
>DATMDB010000109.1:0-4010 GCA_035558075.1 Burkholderiales bacterium | reverse complement strand
GGTAGAGGGCACTGCGCTGCCGCCGAGCAAGAACATCGCCGGCACACGGCCCACCGTGCCGATAGCTGTTCCCGTCTTGGCGCTGGCTCCAGAACAACCTCGCCCGGCTAACCCGCCCGCGCTGGATTTGAAGCTGGATAGCGATCTTGAAGCTGTGCCGCAAACCACCGCTGACGCAGAAACGGCGGCGACGCCCGTGCCAGTTCAGGCCCAGGCGGAACAACCCAAGAGGAGTTTCGGCGAGCGATTTTTGAGATTGTTTGGGATTGGCAAAAACGAAGAATCGCCACCGCCTGAAGAACAACCTGCTGCGGTGGTGGCGGCTAAGCCGGCGCCCGTCGAGGCCCAAGTGGAACAACCCAAGAGGAGCTTCGGCGAGCGTTTTGTGAGAGTGTTTGGGATTGGCAAAGATAAAGAACCAGTGCCGCCCGAAGAAAAGCCTGAAGAGCAGCAGGAAGCCGAGCCTCCCACCAATACGGTGATGACCGCTGATCGCAGCCCTCCGCCCAAGCGCAGCGTTGGCGAGCGCTTTATGCGGCTAATCGGAGTCAAGGAAAAAGAAGGCGATGACCCGGCGCCTCCCGTGACCACGGAGGTCAATACCAGCGTTCCCAGAATCAGCAGCTTGACCATCAAGCAGGTAGTCACCCAGATCCTGGGATTTGAGGATGACAGGGACAGAGAGAAAAAAGCTGCAGCCGAGGACATTGAGCCCGGCGAAAAAGATACAAGTGTTGCACAGGGCAGCACGTGGCAGCGTTTTAAACGCTTGATCGGTGCGAGCAGCGATCAAGAGGAGTTCTCCACCGAGCCGATACAGAAAAAACAGCAAACCTCCCCGGCGGGTAACACGACGAAACCTGAGGCGGCAAAAACCGATGCGGTGAAGCCGGAAGGCACCCAGGCTGGTGAGAACAGGAGTTTTTGGCAAAAAATTCTCGACACTATCGGTCTGGGCCGCAAGAAAAGCGATGGGCCGCAGTAAAGAGCGTGCGGGAGACGGAACAAGTAACGCAGAACAACAATTATCATGACCAAACTAAATGTTGCGGTTGCCGGAAGCTCCGGCAGGATGGGCTGTGCGCTGGTTGAAGCCGTGCTGCAGGCGGATGATTTGCGCTTGCATGCCGCTCTCGATATTTCCGGTAGCCCGCAACTGAAAAAGGACGCAGGCGAATTTTGCGGCAGTCCTTGCAAAGTGTTTATCACCGACGACGTTCCCGGCGCGCTGGAGGGGACCGATGTATTCATCGATTTCACCCGGCCCGAAGGCACCCTTAAGCACTTGGAACTGTGCCGCAGCCGCGGCGTGAAAATGGTGATCGGCACAACCGGATTTACCCTGCAGCAGAAACAGAAACTCAGCGGCGTCGCAGAAGACATCGCCATCGTCTTCGCGCCCAATATGAGCGCCGGGGTGAACGTGGTGTTCAAACTCCTGGAAACGGCGGCGAAGACACTGAACCAGGGCTACGACGTCGAAATCATCGAAGCGCATCACCGCCATAAAACCGATGCGCCTTCCGGCACCGCTTTGCGCATGGGAGAGGTGATCGCGAATAGCCAGGGGCGGAACCTCGCCCAATCCGCGGTGTATGGCAGGCAGGGTGTGACCGGCGAGCGTTCTCCATCCACCATCGGCTTTGCCTCGGTGCGCGGCGGCGACATCGTCGGTGACCACACCGTGCTGTTTGCCGGTAACGGAGAGCGTATCGAAATCACTCACAAGGCTACCAGCCGCGCCACATTTGCCATGGGCGCTTTACGCGCTGCGCGCTTCCTCAAAGACAAGAAAAACGGTCTCTTTGATATGCTGGATGTCCTTGGCCTTCGTTGAAGGCCAAGACCCTACAATATGCAGGATGTAGGCACCGGCCCACGGCGCGCGAAGCGGTGGGGCGGGGACGGGGCCATGCTGCCGGAAAAAGTGACTTTAATACGGAGTGCCATTTGATGTTCTTTTTCTGCTCTTTCCAAACGTGTTGTGGCAGGGGCCTTCGTTAGCAATCTGCGTTGATCGCCGGTCGGCAATAGAGTATAATTTTATAGCTTCAGAGCGGGATGGGCGCAAAGCCCGTCCCGCTTTGTATATCCACCTGCCGTAGGGAGCTTTTTGTGCTGCAACGGAAGCCTGCCATCCTCGCGCTCGCAGATGGCACCCTATTTCGCGGCACGGCGATAGGCTGCGATGGCATCGCTGTTGGTGAAGTAGTCTTCAATACCGCGATCACCGGCTATCAAGAAATCCTCACCGATCCTTCCTACTGCAAGCAGATCGTCACGCTGACTTACCCGCATATCGGCAATACCGGAGTTAATCCCGAAGATACGGAGTCGCACCGCGTGTTTGCCAGCGGCCTGGTGATCCGCGATCTGCCGCTGGCTTCCAGCAGCTGGCGCAAAGCGCAAACTCTTGCCGATTTTCTAAAGAGCCAGGGCGTGGTGGCGATCGCAGAAATAGATACGCGCAAGCTCACCTGCATGCTGCGCGAAAAAGGCGCGCAAAACGGCTGCATCATGGCCGGCAAGGTGGATGAACAGGAGGCGCTCAAACAGGCGCGCGCTTTTCCCGGCCTTGCCGGAATGGATCTTGCCAAAGTCGTGAGCTGCAAGCGGCCGTTTGCCTGGAATGAAGGCGAATGGAGTCTTGGCCAGGGTTACAGCAAGTTGCAAGCCTCGAAGTTTCACGTGATGGCTTACGATTACGGAATCAAGAACAATATATTGAGAAAACTGGCTGCGCGCGGTTGCGGCATTACCGTGCTTCCGGCACAGACTCCCGCACGCGACGCGCTGACGGCTAAACCCGACGGGATTTTTCTTTCCAATGGACCGGGCGATCCCGAGCCTTGCGATTACGCGATTCAAGCCATCCGCGAGTTCCTCGACAACGGCATTCCCATTTTCGGTATCTGTCTCGGCCACCAGCTGCTGGCTCTCGCCAGCGGGGCGAAGACGGTGAAAATGAAATTCGGCCATCATGGCGCGAACCATCCGGTGCTGGATTTGGACAGCGGGCGCGTCATGATCACCTGCCAAAACCACGGCTTCGCGGTGGATGCAGCGACCCTGCCGCCAAACCTGCGCGTCACCCATGTGTCTCTGTTCGACGGTAGCCTGCAGGGATTTGTGCGCACCGACAAGCCGGCATTCTGCTTCCAGGGGCACCCCGAGGCGAGTCCCGGCCCGCACGACGTGGATCCCTTATTTGATCGTTTCATCCAGTTGATGCAACAGAAAAAAGTTGAAACCGCAGATGAACGCAAATAAACGCAGATTGAAAACCGCTCAGTCCGATATCGGCGCTCATCGGCGTTTATCGGCGGTTTAATAAGATGCCGAAAAGAACCGACATTAAAAGCATCCTGATCATTGGCGCCGGCCCCATTATCATCGGCCAGGCGTGCGAGTTCGATTATTCCGGCGCGCAGGCGTGCAAGGCGTTGAGAGAAGAAGGCTACCGCGTGATTCTGGTGAACTCCAACCCGGCGACCATCATGACCGACCCGGAAATGGCCGATGCCACTTACCTCGAGCCCATCAACTGGCAGATGCTGGAAAAAATAATCGCCATCGAACGCCCCAGCGCGCTTTTGCCTACCATGGGAGGGCAGACGGCGTTGAACTGCGCACTCGATCTCGCCAGGCACGGCGTGCTGGAAAAATATTGCGTGGAAATGATCGGCGCTTCGCGCGAAGCCATAGACAAGGCGGAAGACCGGGAGAAATTCAAGCTCGCCATGACCAAAATCGGACTTGTTTCGCCGCGTTCCGCCATCGCCCACAGCGTGGAGGAAGCGCTGCAGGTGCAGGCGATGGTGGGGTTTCCGACGGTGATTCGTCCATCTTTCACGCTGGGTGGGACCGGCGGAGGAATCGCCTATAACCGCGAGGAATTCCTCGCCATTTGCGAGCGCGGTCTGGAAGCTTCGCCCACTAAAGAGCTGCTGGTCGAGGAGTCGGTGATCGGCTGGAAAGAGTTTGAGATGGAAGTGGTGCGCGACAGGAAA
>DATMDB010000108.1:0-4945 GCA_035558075.1 Burkholderiales bacterium | reverse complement strand
GCACGATAGAATCATCCACCAGCAGCACGTTCTTGCCCCTGAACTCCACGCTCATCGCGTTAAGCTTCTGGCGCACCGATTGCTGGCGTTGCGCCTGGCCTGGCATGATGAAAGTGCGTCCGATATAGCGGTTCTTGATGAAGCCTTCGCGGTAAGGAATGCCAAGACGGTTGGCGAGCTGCATCGCGGCGGGGCGGCTTGAGTCCGGTATGGGTATCACCACGTCTATTTCAAGATTGCGGTGGTGCCGCTGGATTTTATCAGCCAGGCTCTCGCCCATGTGCAGGCGGGTTTCATATACAGAAATGCCGTCAATCACAGAATCAGGGCGCGCCAGGTAAACGTATTCGAAAATGCAGGGACAGCGGATCGCGTTCGCCACGCACTGTTTGCTGTAAAAATTACCACCGTCATCTATAAAAATCGCTTCACCCGGCGCGACATCGCGCGTCAGTTCAAAACCCAGGGTATCCAGCGCCACGCTCTCGGAAGCAACCAGATATTCCGTCCCGCGTTCGCTGCGATACTGCCCCACCACCAGCGGGCGAATGCCGAAGGGATCGCGAAACGCCAACAGACCGTAGCCTGCAATCATCGCCACCACAGCGTAAGCGCCGCGGCAGCGCCGGTATACCCCCGATACCGCGTTAAAAATGGTGGCCGCATCCAACGAATGATTGCCGCACGATTCCTGCAATTCGTGCGCCAGCACGTTCAACAACACTTCGGAATCGGAATTGGTATTGACGTGGCGCAAATCCTGGCGGAACAGCTCGCGCTTTAATTGCTCGGTGTTGGTGAGGTTGCCGTTGTGTCCGAGCACAATACCGAACGGCGAATTCACGTAAAACGGCTGGGCTTCGGCCGGCGATTCGGCTGATCCGGCGGTCGGGTAACGCACATGCGCGATACCCATGTTACCCTGCAGTGCGCGCATGTTGCGGGTACGGAACACGTCGCGCACCATGCCGCTGCCCTTGTGCATGTTAAACGTATTGCCTTGCGCCGTGACGATGCCCGCCGCATCCTGACCGCGATGCTGCAGCACCAGCAGGCCGTCATAGAGCAGCTGGTTCACCGGGGTTTTTGCCACGACACCTAAAATTCCGCACATTCCGGATTTCCTCTACTGGTAATTAATACGTTTTGACAAACCATCTGGAAGCCAGGTTTTAACGTAGGTGGCCACTCTTTCCAGCTGCGAGCTGAACAGCGCATTCTTCCACATCGGCTGCCTGGGCAGCGAAGTGAGGCCTCCTAGCAGCACCAATATCAATACCATCAAGTAACCTCGAGCCAGGCCAAATACCGCGCCAAGGGTGCGGTCGGCCACGCTCAAACCCGAGGCTTTCACTAATTTGGAGCTTAAAATTGCGATCAGGCTCATCACCACCAGCACTGTCAAAAACACCACGGCAAAACCGGTCATCAGGCGCAGCGATGGGTTGCTTAGGGCGTCCGGAAGCAGCGCAGAAAATTCCACTGTGTAGTACTGCGCCGCCCAGAACGCCAAGACCCACGCCGTGAGCGATAGCACCTCGCGCACCGCGCCGCGAATGACGCTTAATACAACCGACAGGCCCATGATCAAAATTACCGTGTAATCAAAAACCGTCATGAGAGGGCTACTTGGGTGTCACCACCCCGTTGAGCCCAAGCGCCTTGAGCTGGTCCAGGACTTTTTCCGCGGCATCGCGGTTTTCGTAGGGCCCGGCGCGCACCCGGATTTTTTCGCCGTGCGCGGTTTTCAGCACCTCGGTATAGGAACGAATCCCGCTTGCGGAGAGTCTTTGCTGCAGCTGTTTGGCATTATCCTTGTGGGCAAACGCAGCAAACTGCACCACATAGGCGCCGGATTTGCTTTCCGCGGTGGATTTGTTTTCCGCTGTGGCGATTTTCTCAGGTTTTTCCCGGCCCGCCGTTTTGACCGGCTCTTTGTCTGCGCCAGGTTTGGGGGCGGGCGGCGGCGGCGGGGCCGCGGTTTCGGTTTGTTGGGGCCTGACGCCAGCCTCGGCAGTACCGGTTTTCTCCGGAACCGGGATCACGCGGGATGCGAAACTTCCACCGTTTTGCGCCGGAATCTGGATGTTAATGTCCTGGCTCACCGGCTTGGGCTCGCCGTCCAGCAGCATGGGCAGGACCACCACTATCAGCGTGACCAGGGAAATCGCTCCGATTAAACGCCTCCTGGCGCGTTTTTTCAGTTGCAGTTGCTCGTCACTGATCGTTCTTGCCATATACGCAAAATCCTCTTGCCACCAGGTTTTACTCGCCGCTGCGCCTGCGCAGCACACCAGCTACGGTATGGAAAGAGCCGAAAACTAGAATTCTATCATTTTCAGCCGCCAATTCACAGGCTTGGTCATAGGCATCGCCCGGACTCGCAAAACCCGAAATCGCCGTTTGCGGCACACCAGCCCGCAACAACTCTTGCGCGACATCGGCAGCCGTAGCCCCGCGGCGCTCGCTGCTTATGCTTGCTATGAGCCAGCTGTTCACCTGTGGTTTCAGAACCCGTGCCGCGCCCACGATATCCTTGTCTTTGAGCATGCCGAACACAGCGAACGTGTTGCGGTAAAATCCCATGTTCGCCAGATTCACCGATAACGCCGCAGCCGCGTGCGGGTTGTGTGCCACATCCAGAATCACCGCGGGCCTGCCCGGCAGCACCTGGAAGCGCGCGGGCAAATCCACTTCTATAAGCCCGCGGCGGATTTCTCCCATCCCCACCGGAAATCTGTCTTTAAGCTCATCCAGCGCGGCTAGCGCGGCGCTGGCGTTTTGCAACTGGTACGCGCCGCGCAATGCGGGATAAGGCAGCGCGTGACGCTTGCCGCTGCGTCCCCAGTACAGCCACTGGTTTTTCTCAGCAACAAATCCAAAATCCCGGTTGATGCGAATCAATCGTGCGCCGATACTCGTTGCATGCTTGATAAGCGTTTCAGGAATGTCCGATTCAGCGCATACTGCAGGCTTGCCGGTGCGGAAAATACCGGCTTTTTCGAAAGCGATTTGCTCCCTGGTATGGCCGAGATAATCCATATGGTCAAAATCAACGCTGGTCACCACCGCACAATCGGCATCGAAGGCGTTGACTGCATCGAGTCTGCCCCCCAAGCCTACCTCCAGAATCGCCACATCGAGCCCGGCTTCGATGAAAAGTAACATCGCCGCAAGCGTGCCATATTCGAAATAGGTGAGCGGAATGCCGTTGCGGGCGGCCTCGATTTTCTCGAACACGCGGACAAACGCCGCATCATCCACCGGCCTGCAGTTGACGCGCACCCGTTCGTTGTAGCTGAGCAGATGGGGCGAGGTGTAGCAGCCGACGCGATAGCCGGCAGTGTTCAGAATGGCTTCCAGAAATGCGCAGGTGGAGCCTTTGCCATTGGTTCCGCTTACTGTGATGACAGGACATCCAGGCTCGAGCTTGAGCGTGTTCCTGACTTGCATTACGCGATCCAGCCCGAGCGAGATCGCACGCGGGTTCAGGCTTTCCAGATAGGCAAGCCAATCAGACAGGCTTTCCGGCTTGGCGTTGGGAATCTCGGGTTTCACAAATGAATTGCGGCTGGAGATTTGGCGTTGGAAGCGTTCAAGCCGTCCGAATTCAGGCGCTCACTGCAGGAAGCCGCATAAACAGCGTGATCAGGTTGGCGAGTTTGTCGCGCATCTGCCGGCGGTCAAGGATCATGTCAATTGCGCCGTGCTCGAGCAGGAATTCGGCACGCTGGAAACCCTCGGGCAACGTCTCGCGCACCGTCTGTTCGATGACGCGCGGGCCGGCAAAACCGATCAGTGCTCCCGGTTCGGCGATAACCACATCGCCTAGCATGGCGAAGCTCGCGGAAACGCCGCCCATGGTGGGATCGGTCAGCACCGATATAAACGGCAGCTTAGCCACGGATAACTGAGTGAGCGCTGCGGAAGTTTTCGCCATTTGCATGAGTGACAATAATCCTTCCTGCATGCGCGCGCCCCCGCTTGCAGCAAAACACACCAGCGGCAGGTTTTGATCGATGCATACCTGCACGCCACGCACAAAGCGCTCACCTACCGCCGAACCCATCGAGCCGCCGAGAAACTTGAATTCAGACGCCGCGGCAATCAGCGGCACAGTCTTGACGCTGCCCTGCATCACCACCAGCGCCTCTGTTTCTTCCGTTTCGGCTTGCGCCAGCTCCAGGCGTTCGCTGTAGCGCATGTCGTCTTTGAATTTCAAGGTATCCACGGACGCCACTTCGGCGCCGATCTCGTAGCGGCCTTCGCTGTCCAGAAAGGCGTCCAGGCGCGCTCTCGCCGAGAGGCGGTTATGATGGCCGCACTTCGGACAGACATTAATATTGTTTTCCAGCTCGCTGCGATAAAGCACTGCTTCGCACGTCGGGCACTTGGTCCACAACCCTTCGGGGACGGTTTTCTTGGCCCCGGTTACGTTGCGCTTGATTTTCGGAGGCAGCAGTTTCTGAAGCCAGCTCATCAGTCGTCCTATGCCCGCTTAGCGTTGATCAATCGCCTGGCGCAAGTCTTGGACCAGGGCGGAAACCCTGCTCAACACTTCCTGCTTGGGGGAATTTTCAACTTCTTCCACAATGCGGCTTCCCACCACCACGGCGTCGGCCAACTCCGCCACCGCTTTTGCCGTTTGCGCGTCACGAATGCCAAAGCCCACGCCCACCGGTAGTTTAGTGCGCGCGCGAATTTGCGGCAGTTTTTTCGCCACTTCGCTCAAATCCAGATGCTTGGCGCCAGTCACTCCCTTAAGCGATACGTAATACAGATATCCGCGAGATAGTTTAGCCACTTGCTCAATACGCGCTTCTGTGGTGGTGGGAGAAAGCAGAAAAATCGGATCAATATGATGGCGCTCAAGATGTTTGATCAGCTCCACGCTTTCTTCCGGGGGATAATCCACCACCAGTACGCCGTCCACGCCGCTTGCTTG
>DATMDB010000107.1:0-7766 GCA_035558075.1 Burkholderiales bacterium | reverse complement strand
GCCCTTGCCCCCTATGCCCAAACCTTGGCGCTGGCCTATGGTGTAGTACATGAGACCCATATGCTCGCCCACCACTTCGCCATCAGGAGTTTTTATCGCACCGGGATCTTTCGGGAGATAGCGGTTCAGGAATTCGCGGAAAGGACGCTCGCCGATAAAACAAATGCCGGTGCTGTCTTTCTTGTCGTGGATGGGCAGTCCCTGGCGCTTAGCGATTTCCCTGACTTCGCGCTTGTACAGCTTGCCGAGCGGGAAAAGCGTCTTCGAAAGCTGCGCCTGGTTCAGGCGGTACAGAAAATAACTTTGATCTTTAGTGCCGTCTTCCGCCTTCAGCAACCGGAACATTCCATCCGCTTCCCGTACCTGGGCGTAATGCCCGGTGGCAATAGTGTCCGCGCCCAGTTGCAGCGCGTGGTCGAGGAACGCCTTGAATTTAATTTCAGCGTTGCACAGCACATCCGGATTCGGGGTGCGACCGGCGCGGTATTCATTGAGAAAATCGTTGAATACGCGCTCCTTGTACTCGGCTGAAAAATTCACCGTTTCGATATCTAGCCCGATGCGGTCGGCCACAGCAACCGCATCGACTAAATCCTGCCTGGAAGAACAGTATTCGTCGGTATCGTCGTCTTCCCAGTTTTTCATGAAGAGACCAAGCACATCGAAGCCCTGCTGCTTTAACAGCAAGGCAGTGACTGATGAATCCACTCCGCCTGACATGCCGACGATGACGCGCTTTTTAACCATCAGGTTTAGCGCCTTTCAACCACTCATCGAGCGGGAAAATCACCGCGGGATGGCCGTTGGCGAAAAACCAGGAATCCACCGCGAATTCCTGATGAGTGCGGATTTCCGCAATGCGCGCCGCCCAGTGCGGCTTGGTGGCCCCGCGCACCACCCGGCTCTGCACGCGGTGGAGTTTGAGAAAGCCGCGCTTTTCAAGAACTCGCAGGTAAGCCGTGGTGTTGACTGAGTGATCCTCGGAATCCATGCGGCCGTCAACACCGCCATCGTTATCCCTGCCTTTGTCGCGAAAAACGGGACTTTGTCCCCCCGCATAGCGTGCGAGCATGCCCACCGCTTGGGCTATGGCCTCGCGTTCGGACCTTGCGTCATATATGTCTTTGAACAGCCCAGCCACGTTTGCTAGTTGCTGCTCGCTGAATGTCACGGCAGCATCCGCCGCGCAGCCATAGTTGTAGCAGATCTTTACTTCATCGGCGCGCGCAGGCAGGCAAAAAGCAAGAAACAGGAAGAGAACGATTCTGTGCATATACTCAATCGCAATGGATGAGGATTTCCAGCGGATAGCGCTTGCCGGCAAGATAATCCTGCACGCAGCGCAGCACCAGCGGGCTGCGGTGGCGGTGCGCTTGCCCGCGGATTTCCGCTTCGCTCATCCAGGCGGCGCGGATAATCCCTTGGTCCAGTTTGCGCTGCCCATCGAAACTAGCAACGTGCCCTGTAAAGGCAAAACGCAGGTAAGTGATTCGGTTGCCCGGATTGCGCCAGCGATAAACGCCGAGCAAAAACTCGGGCTGGAAATGATATGCGGTTTCTTCCAGGGTTTCGCGCACCACGCCTTCAAGCAGGGTTTCATCTGCTTCCAGATGTCCTGCCGGCTGGTTTAATGCCGCGCCTTCATCCGTGTGCTCCTCGACCAGCAAGAACTTGCCGTCCTGCTCCGCTATTGCGGCTACCGTGATATTCGGTTTCCAAATCATGGCGTTTTCCCCGGGATTAAAACGGAATTTTATCTTTTCCGGGGGAAACCTAAAAGCCGACGTGAAACCGCAAATAAAAAAGGCAGGACATTTGCCCTGCCTTTTAGTACCCGAAAAAATCCGGCTTAGGATTTATTTTCTTCTGATTTAGCTTTGTTTTTCTTCTTGGCGGTTTTTTTGCCTTCTTTTTTCTTTTCAGCTTTCTTTTCTGTTTTCTTGTCCGCGTTGCCGGGCTGAGCAGCTTCGGTTTTGGTAGTGGCAGCCGGAGCGGCAAGCTCTGCAGCAACAGCGGAAAGGGTCACCGCAGCGAAAATAGCGGCAACCAGGATAGACAACAATTTGCTCATGGTATTTCCTTCCAAATAAATAAATTATTGAACAGACACAAATGTGTCACTTCTAATAACGCGCAAACTCGCAGCAGGTTGACAAAGCTGCTTATTTCGGGCCGCTTAGTCAAGGTAGGCGTACCCCGGCAGGGTAAAAAACTCGACAAAATCGTTATTGGCGGTGATTTTATCGAAAATCCCTGCGGCTTCTTCGTAGCGCCCGACTTGGGAGTATTGTTTCTCCCCGAGCTCTTGCCGGATTTTCCCGAGTTCCTGCGGCAAAAGCTCGTGGCACAGTTCCTTGGTAACCTTGCGTCCGTCGTCCAGCACGCCCTTCGGGCTCCTGGTCCATTGCCAGATCTGCGAGCGCGAAATTTCAGCGGTGGCGGCGTCTTCCATGAGATTGTTGATCGGCACGCACCCGA
The DNA here is from genome assembly GCA_035558075.1 of Burkholderiales bacterium. Classification (GTDB taxonomy): domain Bacteria; phylum Pseudomonadota; class Gammaproteobacteria; order Burkholderiales; family JAHFRG01; genus JAHFRG01. The sequence goes on along the minus strand of DATMDB010000107.1, from coordinate 5,288 downwards.
CCCCGGCGAGCCACGAACCCAGGTATTGCAGGCCGACATTGATGTTCATGCGCAAGCCATGTTCGGTTATCGGCTTTTCAGGGCCAAAGGCGAGGAGATCGGTAGCCTTAACCGCGACATCGTCGCGTTTCCTGTGAATCTGGTTGGGTGTCGGCATCACCGCGTCGAACGACGTCTTCGCCACGGTTACCAGCTTGGGATGCGCAACCCAGGTGCCGTCGTACCCGTCGCCTGCTTCCCGGTCTTTGTCCGCGCGCACCTTTGCCAGCGCGGCCTCGTTTGCCGCGGCGTCGTTCTTAATCGGAATTTGCGCCGCCATGCCGCCCATGGCGTGGGCGGCGCGCTTGTGGCAGGTCTTGATCAGCAGCAATGCGTACGCGCGCATAAACGGGCTGGTCATGGTGACATGGCTGCGGTCCGCGAGGACGAAGTTCGGGTCATTGCGGAATTTCTTGATGCAGCTGAAGATGTAATCCCAGCGTCCGGCATTAAGTCCCGCCGAGTGCTCTCGCAGTTCGTAAAGAATTTCCTCCATCTCAAAGGCGGCAAGGATGGTTTCAATCAGTACAGTGGCCTTGATGGCGCCGCGAGGAATGCCCAGTTCGTCCTGCGCCAGGTTGAAAATGTCGTTCCACAGCCGCGCTTCCAGATGGCTTTCTATTTTCGGCAGGTAGAAGTACGCGCTGGTGTTGCGGGCCAGCAGCTCATTGATGTTGTGAAAAAAGTAGAGCGCGAAGTCGAAAATTGCGCCGGAAACCGGCTGGCCGTCGACCTGCACGTGCTTTTCAGGCAAGTGCCAACCGCGCGGTCTCACCATGAGAGTGGCGGTCCGGTTATCGAGCTTATATTGCTTGCCTTCAGTTGAGGCGTAACTGATGGTACGGCGTACCGCGTCGCGCAGGTTGATCTGTCCCTGAATGATGTTCTCCCAAATGGGGCTGCAGGAATCCTCGAAATCAGCCATGAACACGTTGGCGCCGGAATTCAGCGCGTTGATCATCATCTTGCGCTCGACCGGTCCGGTGATCTCCACGCGGCGGTCCTGCAGGTCGCGCGGCGCTGGCGCGACGCTCCAGTCGCTTTCCCGAACATGCTTAGTCTGCGGCAGAAAATCCGGACGCTTGCTTGCATCGAATTCCGCCTGGCGGGCAACGCGCGCCTGCATCAGTTCACGGCGTCGGCCTTCAAATTTGCGTATTAACTTGGCCATAAAATCCAAGGCATGCGGCGTGAGGATTTGTGCAAATTCGGGGGTGATTGTGCCGAGAACGGCAATGCCTTCCGCGCGGGCATGGAGGCGGCCCATCGATATTCTCCTTGTAGTTTGTAGTTTTGAAAGCTTTTAACGCAGAAAATTTGCCATCAAAAGACGCCGCACGGGAACCACCCGCAGGCTGCGCGAACGGGGCCGCGGCGTGTCTTGAGACGGACTTTAGCCGAACTGCGCTTCTTCGGTGGACCCAGAAAGCGCAGTTACCGACGACTCGCCGCTCTGGATTACCTGAGTAACCTGATCGAAATACCCGGTGCCGACTTCGCGCTGATGCTTGACTGCGGTAAAACCCTGCGGGACCGCGGCGAATTCTTTCTGTTGCATCTCAACGAACGCTGCCATGCCATGCTGCATATAGCCGTGCGCCAGCTCGAACATGCTGTAGTTGAGCGAATGGAATCCTGCCAGGGTGATGAACTGGAACTTGTAGCCCATGGCACCGAGTTCACGCTGGAAGCGGGCGATGGTGGCATCGTCCAGGTTCTTCTTCCAGTTAAACGACGGCGAGCAGTTATAGGCCAGCAGCCTGTTCGGATACTGCTTGCGGATCGCTTCGGCGAATTTCTTGGCGAACTCCAGATCGGGAATGCCGGTTTCGCACCACAACAGGTCGGCATAAGGCGCGTAGGCAAGGCCGCGGGAGACCGCTTGCTCCAGCCCATTATTTACACGGTAGAAGCCCTCGGAAGTGCGTTCCCCGGTGATAAATGGCTTGTCATTCGCGTCAACATCGGAGGTAAGCAGGTTCGCCCCTTCTGCGTCGGTGCGCGCGAACAGCAGGGTTGGCACACCCGACATATCGGCGGCCAATCGCGCCGCGATCAGTTTCTGCACGGCTTCCTGAGTGGGCACCAGCACCTTGCCGCCCATGTGGCCGCATTTCTTGGCCGAGGCCAGCTGGTCTTCGTAGTGCACGCCTGCGGCGCCCGCTTCGATCATAGCTTTCATCAATTCAAACGCGTTCAACACGCCGCCGAAACCCGCTTCGGCGTCAGCGACAATCGGCGCAAACCAGTCGATGTCATCCTTGCCTTCGGCGTGGTGCAACTGGTCGGCGCGCATGAACGTGTTGTTGATTTTCTTTACCACCGCGGGCACGCTGTCCGCGGGATAGAGGGATTGGTCTGGATACATCTGGCCCGCAAGGTTGGCATCTGCCGCCACCTGCCAGCCGGATAAATAGACGGCTTTCAGGCCGGCCTTTACCTGCTGCATGGCCTGATTGCCGGTAAGCGCGCCGAGCGCGTTCACATAAGGCTGCTCGTTGACCAGTTTCCACAGCTTTTCCGCCCCGCGCTTGGCGAGCGTATGTTCGATGTGCACGCTGCCACGCAGGCGCTCCACATCTTCAGCCGTGTAGGTGCGCTTAATGCCTTTCCAGCGCGGGTTTTCAGCCCATTCTTTTTTGATTCGTGCTATTTCCAGATCATTGCTCATGTGGTTTTTCCTAACTATAAATTTTTAGACAGGCTGGGAAATTTAGTTGCGAACCGCGCGAATCCCAACTGCCATCACGCCGGTAGCATGACCTGCCGTCCTGGTCGGGCACGCGGGTCATGACGATAAACCGGCATGTTGAAATAAATTGCGCACGGGCAAAACCCCGTCGACAATTCGTTTCACGGTTAGCCAGAGATCGGGTCCGGCAAACCTGATGGGCTGTTGATGTGCTTAACATCGACCCAAATTTACGCCGCCTTGGCTTGGGCGAGCGTTTCGTGATATTGCGGGGAGTATAGCACGGTAATTTTGAAAATGTATAATTTATATCTGCGTTGCAGCAGTATTTAGTAATGCATTATTAATTAGAACATTAAATTATAATATCGCGATCATGTGTGGCATTTAAGGTCGTGAATAAAGGCTTTATTGTGCAGAGCAAAAAACAGTATTTTTTGACCGGGCCGAGTGAGAAATCGATCAAACACAATTTTAATTGAGTGCCGCTTCACTCACCGGCACGCTGGTCGGAATAAACATAATGCATGTTTTATTCTTCCAATATTGGGTCTCATGTCTGCAACCGACCCGTGATGAAAATCCCGCTGCGCGGCGATCCCGGATACGCACGCGTGCCGACGCTGATGGGTAGAATGAAACCTCGCCAAGGCAAATTAATAATGTATTATATAAGATATAAGACCTGAGCGGAATCTTACGCTCTATTCTTTTCGACGAAGGTTCCACATGTACAAGCATATCAAGGTGCCGTCTGACGGCGAAATCATTCGCGTTAATGCAGACAAATCCTTAAGCGTTCCGAACCATCCGATCATCCCGTTTATCGAGGGCGACGGCATCGGTGTGGATATCACGCCGGTGATGCGCAAGGTCGTGGATGCCGCGGCTGAGAAGGCCTACGGCGGAAAGCGTAAAATCGCCTGGATGGAGACCTATGCCGGCGAAAAATCCACCAAGATCTACGGCAAGGACATGTGGCTGCCGGACGAAACCCTGGATGCGACGCGCAAATACGTGGTGTCGATCAAGGGCCCGCTGACTACTCCTGTGGGCGGGGGAATCCGCTCCATCAACGTGGCGCTGCGCCAAGAACTGGATCTTTACGTCTGCCTGCGCCCGGTGCGCTATTTCCAGGGCGTGCCGAGCCCGCTGCTGCACCCCGAGAAAACCGACATGGTGATTTTTCGCGAGAACTCCGAGGACATCTACGCCGGCATCGAGTGGGAATCGTGATCAGAGAAAGCTAAGAAAGTAATTGATTTCCTCATCAAAGATATGGGAGTTACCAAGATCCGCTTCCCGCAGACATCGGGCATCGGCATCAAGCCGGTGTCGCGCGAAGGCACCGAGCGGCTGGTGCGCAGGGCAATCCAGTACGCGCTCGACAACCACCGCAAATCGGTGACCCTTGTGCACAAGGGCAACATCATGAAATACACCGAAGGGTCGTTCAAGAACTGGGGTTATGAGCTGGCACGGCGCGAATTCGGCGCGAACGAACTGGACGGCGGGCCGTGGATGAAGCTCGCGACCGGGGACATTGTCATCAAGGACGTAATCGCCGACGCCTTCCTGCAGCAAATCCTGCTGCGGCCCGAGGATTATGATGTAATCGCCACCCTCAATTTGAACGGCGACTACATTTCCGACGCGCTAGCCGCGCAGGTCGGGGGCATCGGCATCGCGCCAGGCGCCAACATAAGTGATTCGGTCGCGATGTTCGAGGCAACCCATGGTACCGCGCCCAAATACGCCGGCAAGGATTATGTTAACCCGGGCTCACTGATTCTTTCCGCGGAGATGATGCTGCGGCATATGGCCTGGTTCGAGGCTGCCGACCTCATCATCAAGGCGATGGAAGACACCATCATGGCGAAGACCGTCACTTACGATTTCGCAAGGCTCATGACCGGCGCCACCCAGGTCTCCTGCTCGGGATTCGGCCAGGCCTTGGTCGAGCGCATGAGCCACTAAGGAACCTCTGATTAAGTCCTCCGCGGAGCGCGTTTCTGGCGCAATGTGGCGCTTGCGTCGTTGCGCTACTCGTGCGTAAGCTACGGCTAAGCACCTTCGTCGCGCCCTCGTGGGACTTAATAAAAGGTTCCCTAAAGCCGCGCGCCGGAAATAAAAAAGCCCGCCAGTCTGGCGGGCTTTGCATTTGCAAAGTGCCGCGGCGCAATCCTTGCCGAGGCACAAAATTTTTAGGACGTGGTCTGTATATTGGATGCTTGCTTGCCTTTTGGTCCTTGGGTTACTTCAAAGGACACTTTCTGCCCTTCTTTCAGGGTCTTAAACCCGTTCATGTTGATCGCGGAGAAATGCGCAAACAAATCTTCGCTGCCATCATCGGGAGTAATAAACCCATAGCCTTTTGAATCGTTAAACCACTTAACTGTACCAGTTGCCATATTGCTTCCTTGAAAAAAATTAACGGGCTCAAACCCGAACGCTGTTTGAGAATCAAGACCGCAAACGGTTTAACCGGTACTGCAGCTAACTTGAAGCCAAACATCCGAATCTGCCTTGTACGCCAATTTAAGTGCCTAAGTCAAGG
>DATMDB010000106.1:0-2721 GCA_035558075.1 Burkholderiales bacterium | reverse complement strand
GCCCTGCGCAGTCACATGCATGATGTCAAGAATGCCCTCCGGCCCCATGCTGCGGGAGCCTACCGAGTGCGACGGGTCTATGCATACCGGCATGCGCGTCAAGCGTTTCACCACCGGCACATGGGAAAAATCGACAAAATTGCGGTGCGGGTCACCCATATTGCTCTTCATGCCGCGTAGGCCAAACACCACCTTGCGGTTGCCCTCGGATGCTAGATACTCGGCAGCGTTCAGCGACTCGTCGAGGGTGATGCCAAAACCGCGCTTCAACAGCACCGGGAAATCCTGCTGCCGCCCAACGCTTTTCAGAAGCTCGAAATTCTGCGTATTGCGCGTACCGATTTGCAACATCACCCCGGTTGGGTTGCCGGTTTTCTGCAATGCTTCGCGGATCTCGTCCACCTGCGAGTCGTGCGTGACTTCCATGGCAATCACCTTGATGCCATGTTTGCCCGCCGATTCGAACACATAGGGCAAGCAGGATTTGCCATGGCCCTGAAAAGAATACGGGCTGGTGCGCGGCTTGTATGCGCCCATGCGGGTGCACACCTGGCCGTTTTGATTGAGCACCTGCATCATGATTTCCACATGCTCGGGTGTGTCCACCGCGCATAATCCCGCGAAGATATGCAGCGTATCCTGCCCGAACCGCACGCCGTTGTAATCGAACCAGGTCGGCCGGTTGTCATCCTTGTGCCGCCCCAGAATTCGATATTCCTCGGACACCCTGACCACGCGCTCGACGCAAGGCAGGTTTTTCATGTCCTCGATCTGCAGCGAGCTGGTGTTGCCGATGAGATAAACCTCGGTCAGCGCGCGCTCGACACCTTGCTCGCGATGCACCCGGCACTTGATATTGGGAAGGGCGGTCAAGTGCTCCATGAGTTGCTGATACTCCGCGCTCTGAGTATTTACATTCTCATTCAGAATAAGAATCATGATTGAGCCGGTTTCTTTTTGGCATCAAGAAAGAGTTATAAACGCGGTATTTTAACGAATAGACTCACCCGCTGGCCCAAGCTGGCCGCGAAGTGACCAAGCAGTTACTTTTTCGGTTTGACGCTGCGGAACACCGGTCCCCACTGCGGGTGGCCGGCCTCCGCGGGTTCCAGTTGGAAATCGGGGTTTATATCAAGCACTTTTTTGAATTCCTCGCGGCACTGCTTCTCCTTGCCGGTAATGCAGTAGATAAAAGCCAGGTATTTATGCGCCTTAACCTGGTGCGACTTGAACGACAGTCCCTGGTCTAATGCGCTTAGCAGGCTTTTCTGTGCTTCTGCATAGTCGCCTTCCTCGAATTTTTTGATTCCCTCCGTAAGCGCAGGTGAGCCTTTGCCTTGCATCAGAGTTATGGGATTGTAATCCTTGAACGGCCCTACGCATCCGGCGCACAGCACGGCTGCCGCAGCGAACAGCACCCAGAATCTGGAATTCAGCATGTTCCCCTCCCCTCGTTCAGCGGAACTCATGCTTGATATTGAGGCGGTCGTTCAGCTTGACTTCCAGTGTTTCAGTATGACTCGCAAAAGAGGTATTTTTAATTTCTATGGTATGTTTCCCCGGCGTTACTTGAAGTTCCTTTAGCGGCGGGCTTACTCCCATTTTCCTGCCATCGACATATACCTCGCCCCACGGGTTAATTGCCAGCGCGATAGACCCTGTCTGACTTGCTGGCAATGCGGCGGCCGACGGCGCGGCTTCTGCCAGTTTAGCTGTTCCATTCTTGGGAGCGGGAGCGGTTTTCCCCATCTCGGCCTTGACCTCCGGCGCAGTCGCAAACGGCCCGCCACCCTGTGCCACAGGAGGTGTCCCACTCTTGGGAGCGGGAGCCGTTTTCCCCGCCTCGGCCTTGACTTCCGGCGCAGTCGCAAACGGCTCGCCACTCTTTCCGCCACGCAAGGCAAATGCCAGCACAACAGCAACAGCGAGCGACACGCCTGCGTACAGGATTTTTTTGGCGCTTCCCATTTTAGGCTTGATCACAGTTTCTGCATCGGCAGCCTCAGTGCTCGAATCAGTTTCCTGCGCATCGGTCTCGCTGCGCACTTTTACCTTTCTCCCAGACACCCACATCTTGATATCCTTGCCAGGCGAACCCACCATATAAACTTCGTGCTCGCGCACGTGTTTATCGGCGCGCGCGCCCTGATATTCAAACAACAGGGAATACTCCTGCGACAAATGCGAAACAACTTCATAGTAAGACCGGGATACCAGCACTTCGCCGGGTTGGGCGAAGCTCATTACCCGCTGCGCAACGTTGATGCCGTCGCCGATGATGTTCGGCTGGCCGTTAATGTCCTTGACCACCCGCACCGGCCCGAGATTGATGCCGATGCGCGCGCTCAAATCGCTGGTATTCTGGGTGCTCGCCAGCACATCGCGCAGGTTCATGGCCACGAACAGCGCTTCTTCCGGAGCGCCGAGAAAGCTGATTGCCACGCCATCTCCGGTATCGAGGATAATGCGGTCGTCCACCGCCATATCCTTGATCGCCTCGGATATGAGCGCGTTGAATTCGTCTTTGAGCCTCATCTGGTCTGCGACCGGTTTCTTCGAATATTCGACAATATCCGCGAATACCACGCTGCAGATGAAAGTTCTGTTTCCTCTATCGAGCATATGCTTTCTTTTCCGTTTACCGTTTAAATGCTAAAGCGTCCCGCCTACCGTTAACCCGTCTATGCGCAGTGTCGGCTGCCCTACCCCTACCGGCACGCT
>DATMDB010000105.1:0-2223 GCA_035558075.1 Burkholderiales bacterium | reverse complement strand
CAGTGTCTGCCAGCACAATATCAATGGAGCGCGCCTTCGCGGAATGTATTGCGTCGAAAATTACCGCCGCGGAATCACCGCTTTCCTGGGCAATGACAGTAACATTATTGCGTTCGCCCCAGGTTTGCAACTGCTCGCGCGCCGCGGCACGGAACGTGTCGCCTGCGGCAAGCAAAACCGATTGTCCCTGCGTCTGGAAGTATTTCGCAAGTTTGCCGATGCACGTGGTCTTGCCGCTGCCGTTCACCCCCGCCAGCATGATGATGAACGGCCGGCTGCCGCTGATATCGATGGATTTGACCAGCGGCGCGAGCAATTCCAGCAAGGACTGCTGCAAAGCATCGCGCAGTTGCGCCGCTAGTTGCAGGTTTTCGCGCTGCGCTCGCTCGCGCACTTTTTCGAGCAGATATTGGGTTGCCGCCACACCCATGTCAGCGCAGAGCAAGGTGTTTTCCAATTCCTGATATAACGCATCATCAATCTTGCCGCTGCCTAACAGGCTTGCCAATTGTTTGCCTAACTGATTGCGCGTGCGCGCCAAGCCTTGTTTCAAGCGTGCCGCCCAGTTTGCCGAGCCGTCAGCTGGCGTGCTCTGGTCTTGTTTCAAGAAACTAAACATAAGGATGTATTGTCACAGAGCGCATACGCAAAATGATTTGAATCCGCGTATAATTCTATTCCGAATTAGTCGAACTTAGGCTAAAAAATAATGATCGCAATTTCAAGATTTCCCACGCCGCAAAGTTTTGCGCTTATCTTCATTTTGGTCGGTTTGTCGCCGCATCCGGTCGGTGCCGCAGGCAGCGAGTATATCCTCAGCAACGCGCTTAAAGTAATTGTCAAGGAAGACCACCGCGCGCCAGTGGTGGTATCCATGCTGTGGTACAAGGTCGGAAGCATTGACGAAGTGAACGGCACGACCGGGGTCGCGCATGCGCTGGAGCACCTGATGTTCAAGGGCACGAAAAACGTGCCTAACGGCGAATTTTCCAAAATTATCGCCCAAGCCGGTGGGCGCGACAACGCTTTTACCGACAAGGATTACACCGCCTATTTTCAGCAACTGCACAAGTCAAGGCTCCCGCTGGCCCTGAAACTGGAAGCGGACCGCATGCAAAATCTGATTTTTTCCAAGGAAGAGTTTTCCAAGGAAATGAAAGTTGTGATGGAAGAACGGCGCTGGCGCACCGACGACAAGCCCCAGGCGCTGGTATACGAACAGTTGCTGGCGACGGCTTTCAAAGCTCATCCCTACCGCAGGCCGGTCATTGGATGGATGAACGATCTGGAAAACATGCGGGTGGAAGACGCGGCACAATGGTACCGCAGGTGGTATGCGCCGAATAACGCGACCCTGGTAGTGGTGGGCGATGTGAAGCCGGATGAAGTGTTTAGTCTTGCGCGGCGCTATTTTGGCGCCATCAAACCCAAAGTCCTGCCGATTCGCAAACCGCAGGAAGAACCGCAGCAAACCGGCATACGCCGTGTTACCGTGAAAGCGCCCGCCAAATTGGCTTACCTCATGATGAGCTACCACGCGCCGGTGCTGCGCGATGCCGAGCGCGACTGGGAGCCTTACGCGCTTGAGATTCTTGCCGGCGTGCTCGATGGCAACGAGTCGGCGCGGCTTAATAAATCCCTGGTGCGAGAAACGCAAATTGCCTCTTCCACGGGAGTGAACTATGACGCTACCGAGCGCGGGCCCGGCTTGTTTTACTTGGACGGCGTTCCCAGCGAAGGCAAAACCGTCGCCGACCTGGAAACCGCGCTACGCAGCGAGCTGCAAAAAATCATCAATGACGGCGTGACCAATGAGGAACTTAACCGGGTGAAGGCCCAGGTCATCGCCAACGAAGTATTTGAGCGCGATTCAGTCATGGCCCAGGCGCGGGAAATCGGCGCATGGGAAATGTCGGGGCTGTCGTATAAAACGCTGGATATTCTGGTGGACAAACTGAAAGCGGTAAGCGCGGAACAGGTGCAAGCGGTGGCAAAAAAATATTTCAACGATGATAACCTCACGGTGGCGGTGCTTGACCCGCAGCCTCTCGAAAACAAAAAGCCGCCCAAGGCGCCGCAAGGGATAAGACATGATTAAGGAACCTCTGATTAATTCCTCCGCGAATTGCGTTGCTGGCAAAATGCGGATGGATGCGAGGCGCGCGACGAAGGTCGTAGCGCGGCTGCGACCCGTTAGCCCAAGGCCCGCTTGCGGGAGCAGCC
>DATMDB010000104.1:0-2377 GCA_035558075.1 Burkholderiales bacterium | reverse complement strand
CTGGAAGAAAACGTCAAGCAAATGGTGCGCGAGCTGAACCGGCAGCCGGGCGCCATTTGATTAAAGCAATGCACTTTTGAGCCGGCCTTCTGGCCGGCTTTTTAATTGCCGATTGCGCGCAGCAAGGCTAAACTCGCGCAGCACGTTCACTCATCTCGTGGAACGAAACGGGTAGCGGTAGACTCTTAACGAACATATTCGGTCGGGCACCTTACTCATGAAAAATCCGATTCGTTGGGTGGTTGTCATTCTCGTGTTGGCCGGCGTTGCGGCCTTTACTTACTATCGCTGGTACAGCCAAGCGCCGCAACCGCAGCCTCAACCTTCGGCGCCTGCCGAAACCAAGCCAGCGCCGGAATCCAAGCCGGAGTCAAAAATTCAGCATCCAATTGCGGAGACCGTAGAAGCGAAACGCCTGCCTGCGCTGGGCGAGAGCGATGCGGCGATGCAGGAAGCGCTGGCGGAGCTGTTTGGGCAAAAAGCGCTTGCGCAGTATTTTTACCTTGATGACATCATCCGCCGCATTGTCGCGACGGTTGACAATCTGCCGCGCGAAAAAGTGGCTCAGCGGGTGATGCCCGTCAAGCCGGTCGCAAAGAAATTTCTCGTGACCGGCGAAGGAGACAAATTCGTTCTCAACCCCGCCAATTATTCTCGCTATGTGCCTTACGTGCGGCTGGCGGAGGCCGTGAGCGTCAAAAAGCTCGTCGCCGTCTACGTGCATTTTTATGCGTTGTTCCAGCAGGCGTATAAGGACCTGGGATATCCAACCGGGTACTTCAACGACCGCCTGGTTGAGGTCATCGACCATCTGCTTGCTGCGCCGGATGTACAGGGGCCGGTCAAGCTCATCCTGCCGAGCGTGATGTATCAGTTCGCGGATCCTGAGTTGGAGGCGCTTTCGGCCGGCCAAAAGATTATGGTCCGCATGGGCAGCGAGAATGCCGGGAGGATCAAAGCCAAGCTCAAGGAAATCCGGCGCGAGCTGACCGGCCAGGAATTGAAGCAGTAGCGCGGATTGTGGACCCCATACTGCTGCTGAAAGCGCTCTTCCTCGGAATTGTCGAGGGCGTGACTGAATTCCTGCCGGTTTCCAGCACCGGCCACTTGATTCTCGTCGGCGAGCTGCTCGATTTCAACGACGAGAAGGGCAAGGTGTTTGAAATCGCCATCCAGCTTGCGGCGATTCTCGCGGTGTGCTGGGAATACCGCGTGAAGCTCATCGAAGTTTTGCTTGGCCTGAATTCAAAGCCGGAAGCGCAGCGTTTTGCGTTGAATCTTTTTATTGCTTTTCTTCCTGCTGCGATTCTGGGTTTGCTCCTCATCAAGATCATCAAGCAGTATTTATTTCACGCGGTGCCGGTGGCGCTGGCGTTTATCATCGGCGGGCTGCTGATTCTTTGGGCCGAGCGAAGGAAGCATGAGATCAGAGTTCAGGAGGTTGATGAAATGCGCTGGCAGGATGCGCTGAAAGTGGGCCTCGCTCAATGTCTGGCGCTGATTCCCGGCACTTCGCGCTCGGGCGCGACCATCGTCGGCGGATTGTTTTTCGGATTGTCGCGCCGCGTGGCGACCGAGTTTTCATTTTTCCTCGCCATTCCCGTCATGTTCGCCGCAACGTTTTACGAAATGTACGAGCATCGCGATTTGCTCAATGGCGGAGATGTTGAAATGTTCGCGGTGGGCTTTGTGGCTTCGTTCGCGAGCGCGTTCTTCGCGGTGCGCGGACTATTGCGCTACATCAGCCATCACGACTTCACGGCGTTTGCCTGGTACCGGATTGCGTTTGGTTTGGTGGTTCTGGCGACGTCCTACAGCGGTTTGGTGAACTGGTCAGCGGGATAATCTTTGCCGGGGGCAGCCCGGCGGCTGGTAGTTTCGATATGTCGGGGGCGGCCCGACAGCCGGTTCCTTTCTCTTGCGCGGCCAAGAGAAAGGAACCAAAGAGAAGGCCGCCCCGCTGCGCCGTCCCTTCGACAGTCCTATCCTGAGCGAAGCCTAAGGTCTCAGGGCTTCCTTCGGTTTGTTGGCAAGTTGAGCGGCTGCGCAACTCGCACGATCCGCTTCGTGGCCACGTGCTCAAACAGTGCTCGCCGACATCCCCCAACTTGCCTGCCAAACCTCAGCGGCGCAGAAGGGGACATAACCATTGGCACCTCCCGATTTGACTTCGTCGCTTGGCGGCTCAGAAGGGAGCTATAAGGACAAGTCTTTAATTGCAGTTTAATTCTGTTCATCTTTGAATTTGACGTACCAGTGCGAGCCGTCGCAAAACGGCTTGTTTTTGGAAGCGCCACAACGACAGAGCGTGTAATGCTCTTCGGATGCACCCTCGCCCATGGCTACGCCCATCAGCTTGATGCCACCTGTCACGGCG
>DATMDB010000103.1:0-3585 GCA_035558075.1 Burkholderiales bacterium | reverse complement strand
GCGCTGTTGATGGGCATCACCTGGATCATCGCCAAGCGTAACAACTACCCGCGCATGCAACGCGCGGGCTTCAGGGAGATTTTGGTTTCCTTCCGGGAAGCCATCTGGGGTTTATTGTTGATCTTTATCGTCATTGGCGGGATCTACGGGGGTCTGTTCACGCCGACCGAAGCCGCCGCGATGAGCGCTGTCTACGCCTTCTTCGTTGCCGTCTTCGTCTATAAGGATCTGAAGCTCAAGGACGTGGGCCGCGTGCTGCTCGAATCGGCGAACATGAGCGCCATGCTGCTTTACATCATCACCAACGCGATCCTGTTCTCATTCCTGCTGACCAGCGAGAATATTCCTCAGGCGATGGCGCAATGGATCATTGATCAACACCTTGCTACATGGACGTTTCTCATAGCCTGCAACGTCATCCTGTTGGTCGCAGGCAACTTCATGGAGCCGTCCTCCATCGTGTTACTGCTCGCGCCCATCCTCTTTCCGGTGGCGATGAGGCTCGGCATCGACCCGATCCACTTCGGTATCGTCATGACCATCAATATGGAAATCGGGCTGCTGCACCCCCCTGTCGGGCTCAACCTGTATGTGGCGAGCAGCATTGCCAAAATGGGACTTACCGAGACTACCATAGCGTTCGCGCCATGGTTAATTGTAATGGTGGCCTATCTGTTGTTCATCACCTATGTGCCCTCTATTGCCATGTGGCTGCCCAATCTGCTGTATAAATGACCCAGTTGCTCATTTTCTTATAGAGCGGTAAAATGGCTTACTAATCAATCCCTCGCTCTGCAAACTTTAAGAAAAACCCTAGATTTGCGCTGAGCAAAGGGTAGATACAGGCTGTTCCCCCATGCCTCGCCACGTTATGCGCCTTAAACCTGCCCGCCGCGTATCGCATGAAAGCGAGGAGCGCTTTCGCGCGCTGATTCAGAATTCCACCGACATCATTACCATTCACGATGCCGAAGGCGTCACGACTTATGAAACGCCCTCGGCTTCGCGCATACTTGGTTATCCTCCCGACGGTCTGATCGGCAAGTCGCCGTTTGAAGCCATCCACCCCAAGGACGTCGCGGCCGCGCGCGCTGCGTTTCGCGCGGTGCTGAAAGGATCCGGCCAGGCGTTTCCGGTCGAATTCCGTTTCCGCCGCGCCGACGGCTCATGGATTTGGTTGGAAGCGGTCGGCGCCAACCTTTTGCATCATACGGGCATCGAGGGCGTCGTGCTCACCTCGCGCGACATCACGCCGCGCAAGGAGGCCGAAAAGCGGCTGCAGTATCTCGTTAACCATGATGCCCTGACCGGGCTGCCCAACCGCCTGCTGCTGGAGGACCGTTTGCGGCAGGCGATCGCCCAGGCGCATCGGGGCGCTTATCTGGCGGCGCTGCTGCTGATTGATCTCGACCAGTTCAAGATGGTCAACGAATCGTTGGGGCATCATGCCGGCGATGTGCTGCTTATGGAGGTCGCCAGGCGCATTCGGCTGTGCCTGTGCGAAGGCGACACCGAGGCGCGGCTCGGCGGCGACGAATTCGCCGTGATTCTTCCCCACGCCGGAACCGTGGAAAACGTGAGCGATATCGCGCAAAATATCCTCGAGGAGTTTTCTCGCCCCCTTACCATCGACCGGCAGGAAATATTCACCTCGGCCAGCATCGGCATCAGCGTCTACCCGGCGGACGGCACCGAACCGGATGCCCTGATCCAGAATGCCGATACCGCGATGTACAGCGCCAAAAAGCTCGGCCGCAGCAATCACCGTTTTTTCACCGATGACCTCAACGCCAAGGTGCGCGAGCGTATCGTCCTCGAAAACGGCCTGCGCGCCGCGCTCTCGCGCGGGGAACTCCGGCTTTACTACCAGCCCAAGGTCGATGTTGCGCAAGGACGCATTATCGGCGCTGAGGCGCTGCTGCGCTGGCAGCACCCACAGCTGGGACTGGTTTCGCCGGAAATATTCATACCCATCGCCGAGGAAACGGGATTGATCGTGCCCATCGGCAAATGGGTGCTGCGCACCGCTTGCGAGCAAATCCGCAACTGGCATGATGCCGGGCATGTCCTGCACGTGGCGGTGAATTTCTCACCCTGCCAGTTTCGCGAACCGGATCTTTGCCAGATGATCGCGGAAATCATGCGGCAGACAGGCGTAATGCCCGGCCAGCTGGAGGTAGAAATCACCGAAAGCGCTTTGATGGACAACACGGAAAAGGCGATAGCTTCATTGAATACCTTGAAAATGAGCGGCCTTGCCATTGCCATTGACGATTTCGGCACCGGCTACTCCAGCCTAAGCTATCTGGGCCGCTTCCCGCTAGACCTGCTGAAGATCGACCAGTCATTTGTCCGCAACATCACCACCGATGAAGGCAATACCGCGATCGTTCTCGCCATTTTGGCCCTGGCCAGGAGTTTCGGCATGAAGGTCGTGGCAGAAGGAGTCGAAAGCGCGAGCCAGCTCGGCTTTTTGAATACTCACGGCTGCGATTATGCTCAAGGTTATCTCTTCAGCCCACCGGTGGAAGCCGACGCGTTTATTTCCATGTTGAAGCTCGACTTGCAATCAAGAGCAGGGGCGGAGATGGCCAAGCTCCGCAAGTTAAAAGCGGGGAATTAGCCCGCGCTCACTGGCACCAAGGCAGGGACAGGGCCTGCAGCACCTCACCGCTGCGGCTGTTTTGCACAAAAGCGACAACACCTATATTTGGCAATTTCCACTCACGCGATAAATTGAAAACCTGCTCCAGCCGGACCTTGCCCTGCGCGTTGACCGGCGAGGGTCCCAGCAGCTCGCGCACCACAAAGTCGTGATGCAAAGTACGCCCATTGTTTTCACCGCCCTTGACGTCGCGAGTGAGATTGTTTTCGTAAAGCGCGAGATATGCCTGGGTGTTTTGGCGTTCAGTAGAGCCATGCACCACAATTTTTCCTGAGACCTGCAGTTGGCCCTCAGCGAGCGCGCTTAGCGTCAGGCTTATATCAGCGAGCGGTTTCTGCTGGTTGATTTGCTTGACCATCTCGCTTGTGCTGTCCCACAAAAGACCGCGGCGGTAATCTTTCCCGTCCAGCACCAGTTGCGGGGTGTAGACGAAAGTAGATCGGTTAATATGGGCCATCTGGTGCTGACGCTCAGTGAAATTTGTTTGCGAGAATTCATCCCGCCACCCCAGGTAATTCCAGTAGTCCACATGAAAAGCCAGCGGAATAATTCGGTCGCTGGTGAGTCCCTTGGACGGAAGCCTGCTTACCCATTCGTCGGCAGGCGGGCAACTGTTGCAGCCTTCCGAAGTGTAAAGTTCCAGCAACGCCACACGGCGCTCACCGCTTTTTGCCGAGCATTCGCCGCCGAGCGCGGGAGAAATGATGGCGATTGAAAGAATTCCTGTCAGCAAAATGTACGCGGTTTTCATAGGATGCTGTGCCTTGAGGGTGGTTTTTCCGTTAGTCGCTCGAATCAGCAAAAAATGACAATCGCGCCGCCGATAAGACCAGCGGTGCGTTTTTCATGAGCCGGGTATTTTGTTATGATTATAAGGAATCTCTGATTAATTCAGTCGCGCACGCGCGGGCGGGGCTTAA
>DATMDB010000102.1:0-3621 GCA_035558075.1 Burkholderiales bacterium | reverse complement strand
GAAGTGTTGTACCGCCACAGCAATCTGCGCGGAGATGACGCGAACAAGCGCATTCTGGAATCGCTCGACGCGGTAGGCATCCCCGATGCGGCAAGGTGCCGCGGTGAATATCCATTCCAGCTCTCCGGCGGCATGAAGCAGCGGGTAATGATTGCGATAGCCCTGGCGGGGCAACCGGACCTGCTGATTGCCGATGAACCTACCACGGCGCTCGATGTCACGATCCAGGCGCAGGTGCTGGACTTGATACGCGATTTGCAAAAACGCACCGGCATGGCGATCCTGCTGATTACGCATGATTTGGGCGTGGTCTCGGAAATGGCGCACAAGGTTGCGGTGATGTACGCTGGGCAAATCGTGGAGACTGCGGAAAGCCGGGATTTTTTCGCCAATCCTGCTCACCCTTATTCGCGCAAGCTGTTTGCATCGCTTCCCAATGCCAATAAACGCGCCGGCCGGCTTGCCGTAATCAAAGGCACGGTGCCTCCGCTTGACCGCGATTTTCAGGGCTGCCGCTTCGCCGAACGTTGCGATTTCGCCTGGAGCAAATGCCGCGAGATCGATCCGGATTGGAGCGCAGCCTCGCGCGGCCACGCGGTCCGCTGCCATCTGTACAGCGAGGGCAAAGCGCAGGCGGTTGCCCCACCTGCTGCAAATGCCGCAGTCGCCCATGATTTCGCTGCGGTTGAGTTGGTGGATTTGCTCAAGGTGTCCGATCTCAAAGTGCATTTCCCGGTGCACAAGGGCCTGTTCAGGCGCGTTGCCGGTTACGTGAAAGCGGTTGACGGCGTCACACTGGAAATCAAAAAAGGCCGCACCCTGGCGCTGGTGGGAGAATCGGGCTGCGGCAAGACCACCGTGGGGAAGGGCATCCTGCAGCTGGTTCCGGTGACTTCCGGCAGCGTGCGCTACGACGGTATGGAACTCACTCAGCTGGGCCGCAGCGAGTTGCGCGGCAAACGCTCCGAATTCCAGATTATTTTCCAGGACCCGTATGCTTCGCTCAACCCGCGCATGCGGGTTTCTGACATCATCGAGGAAGGCATGACCGCCCTCGGAATCGCCTCAAGCGCGGAACAACGGGCGCAGCGGGTGAACTCGCTGCTCGAGCAGGTTGGTTTATCAATAGAAATGAAGCAGCGCTACCCGCATGAATTTTCGGGCGGGCAGCGGCAGCGCATCGCCATTGCCCGCGCGCTGGCGGTGAATCCCAAGCTCATCATCTGCGACGAGCCGACCAGCGCGCTGGATGTTTCGGTGCAGGCGCAAATACTGAACCTGTTAAAAGAATTGCAGGACAAGTTCGGGCTGGCCTATCTGTTCATCACCCATAATATTTCGGTGGTGGAATATCTCGCGCATGAAGTGGCGGTGATGTACCTGGGAAGGATTGTCGAGACCGGCAGGATGGAAGAAGTGCTGAACCACCCGCGCCATCCTTACACGCGCGCGTTGCTGTCCGCGGTGCCGGTGATAGAACGCGAGACCAAACGTGAAATCATTCGTCTAGAGGGCGATCTGCCCTCGCCGCTGAATCCTCCAAGCGGCTGCCATTTTCATCCACGCTGCCCCGACGTTATGTCCGAATGCAGTGAAACCTATCCGCAAACGAGCCGTTTCAGCGGCACGCACAGCGCGCGCTGCCACTTATACAAGCCGGGATGAGCCGCGGTTCAGAAAAGAGGATGCAGGCTGCCTGAAGGTTTTCGCGCGACGTCAAGCGTCATGCCGGGGTTAACCGGGACCAGCAGCATTTGGCCGGAAACGGTGATTTTGCTGCGCGGGCGTATGTCGTTGACTTGCTTCAATCGCACCAGGCTTATACCGAAACGTCGCGCGATTTTGTTCAGCCACTCGCCTTTCGCGGCGCGGTAGATCTGCCAGGAAACCAGCGGCTCATCGTGATTTCCGAGGTTCTCGGCAAACGTATCCACTTTGCCCACCGGCAGCAGCAGTGTGGCTGCCTGGCCCTTTATCACCGGCCGCATGTATGCCGGATTGAGCGAAACAAATTCCTCAAGCGGCATTTCAGCCAGCCGCGCGGCAAGCTTCACGTCAATATGGCTGGGCGCGGAGACGGAAGCGAAGTAGGGCGCATTCGGGATTTCCTCCAGCGAAAGCCCATAGGCTGCGGGATTGCTGACGATGTTCCTGATGGCAATGAGCTTGGGGATGTAATTCCGGGTTTCACGCGGCAGTTTCTTCAGGCTCTGGTAATCCTGCGGCAAACCCTTGGCACGATTTTGCGCGAGCAGCCGGGCGATTTTCTTTTCGCCGCAATTATAGGCGGCCAGCGCCAGCTCCCAGCTGTCGAACTCGCGATAAAGGTTCTGCAAATAATCCAGCGCGGCCTGAGTCGCTTCAATCACATCGCGCCGGCCGTCGTACCACCAATCCTGTTCCAGCCCGTATTTTTTTCCTGTGCCGCGAATGAATTGCCAGATTCCGGATGCTTTCCTGCGCGATTGGGCGGTGGGGATGAACGCGCTTTCTATCATCGGCAGCAGCGCGATTTCGGTGGGCATGCCGCGCTTTTCCACTTCCTCGACGATGTAATAGAGGTAGAGCTTGCTGCGGTCCATCATGCGTTCCACATAATCCGGATGGCGCATGTACCAGCTTTCATGCCGTGCTATCAAAGGGCTGTCCAGGTCTTGCAACGCGTAGCCGCTGCGGATGCGCTGCCACAGGTCGGTTTCGGATGGAATGGGATCAGGCGCAGTTGCCGGGTCAGGCTCAGGTACGGCCTGCTGCGCAACTTGGGCATTGCTTTGAATCGGGGCGGCGTTGACAAGCGCTATATCCTCGTCACCCCAAGCTAGGGTGTGCAAGGAAAAAAATACCGCAGCTGCAATGAGCAGTGCCGACTTAAAATGCATGGAAAACTGAGGTTTATGACAAGGAATTGCGATGGTACATAAGGTTTGTTACTCGCGTCAAGCCTTAAAATTATTCTTCCATTCACGGATTGCAGCGAATACGGCCACCGGGTCGGCAAGTGTTTTGCCGCTGGCCCGGCTTGCGGATCGCGCGATCTCGGGGATGTTGCAGCGCAAGAAAGGGTTGGTGGCTTTTTCCAGTCCAATTTCCGAAGGCAGCGTGGGCAGGCCTTGTGCGCGCAATTTGCGCACATTTGCCTCGAGCTTGAGTAAAGCGGGATTGTCGGGATCGGCAACCCTGGCGAAACGGATGTTGGCCAATGTATATTCATGGCCGCAGTACACCAGCGTTTCATCCGGCAGGCTCGAGAGTTTTTGCAAGGACGAATACATTTGCCGGGCAGTGCCCTCGAATAATTTGCCGCATCCGCAAGCGAACAAGGTGTCGCCACAAAACAGCAGGTTTGCGCCATAATAAGCGATGTGGCCTGCGGTGTGGCCCGGAATATCCAGCACGTCAAACTCCAGCCCGAGCGAAGGCACGCTCACCGGGTCGCCTTCGCCAAGCCGGTAACTGAGATTGGGAATGGATTCGCGGCGCGGGCCGTAGACCGGAACCTGGAATTCGCTGAGCAGCCCGGCGTTGCCGCCGACATGGTCGGCGTGGTGATGAGTGTTGAGAATGGCGGTAAGCTCGAGCTTTTCGCGGCGCAGATAAGCGAGCACCGGCGAGGCATCGCCG
>DATMDB010000101.1:0-8250 GCA_035558075.1 Burkholderiales bacterium | reverse complement strand
AGCGCAGCGGGACCGAGGCGCTCGCCACTTTGTCGAAAGGCGCGGGCAGTTGCGAAGTGAGGCCCTGCAGATTGGATTCAAGCACCATGTCCGTAAGCTTCTTGCTTAAATTAATGCTCCCGCGCCACTCCGCCGTGCCATGCAGGTACTGCGCCCAGGAAATGAATTTCTCCGTCGCATCGGCGTTTGCTTTGCCTTGCGCTGAGATCTGTACATTGCCGTCCTGGGTTGCAACCTCGATACGCGCCGGGCCGCCGAGAATTTGAGCGCTTAAGTTTTGCGCTTGCAGCGCGGACTCGGAAAATTGCAGCTTTCCCTTAAGTTGCGCGATCGGCGGCAAATCGGTATTGAACGATAATTGGTTATCGTTCAAATGGAATATGCCCGCAACTTTGGTTTCACCCCGTCGGTGCAGCGGAATGTTCAGCTTCAGCTCGAGCTTGCCGGCGCCTTCCGCATGCATGCCATCAGCAACACCGCCGGTCATCCGGGATATCGGCGAGTGCTCGATGAACCTGAGGAATTCTTCTGCCAGCGCCTCCGTTTCCCCTTCGATTTGCAGCACTTCATCGTGATTGCCGAGCTCGGGAATCACCGCGCTAATCTTGGCCAGCTTCGCGCCCGAAATCTGGGCTTGGCCGGCATGGATTTCCATACGCCTGCCACGAAACTGCAAATCGGCGGCGATATTTTCCAGTTTCGGCCAGTAATGGGAATAGTCCAGTGCCAATCCGTTCGCCTTCGCGGTGACCTGCAGCAGGCCTTTGGCTTCGTCAGCGAACGGGAAATCCGCGAGATCGCCTTTGACGCGCAGGCGCACGTCGCTGAACGCGCCGAAACTCAAAGAATTGGCCAGCCAGTCGCGCGCATCCTTGTTGACAATGAGAGGCAGATAGCGGTTCAGGCTGCGCGCCTCTACGCGGGTCAAGCTACCAGTCAAGTCAATCACGCCCGGCCCCCGGCTCACGGTCAGGTAATGGCCCTGCACATTTCCGCTCAACTGTGAGTTGGAAAAAAGCGCCTGGTTCAGGCTGAACTTCGCCTGGCCGTTTTTTAACGTCCAGCCAAGTCGGGCGTTCAAACTGTCAAATTTCAGCGCATGTTCGAATACTCTGGGCAGCGCAATGCTGGCGTATTTCGTGTCCAGGGTGATTTGCCCACCTTGTTCATTGCCCTCAATGGCGCCGCTGATGCCGCTAAAGCCCGGCCATTCTTCTTGAGCATTCAAAGCGAGATTGACAAAACGCCCCTTGACGCTGTACTGGCCAGGCGTCGGCAAATTGCCATTCCATTGCAGCGCCATGTCGTAGACACTGCCCTTGGGTGAAAAGTTGAGAAGCTGCTGGCGCAGCGCCTGCCCTAACGGCAAATGGTCGGCAAGCACCACCAGCGGCTGAAGATCAAAGGCATTGGCTTTGATTTCACCGCGCATCGGTTCCTGATCGCTCCCCGGGTAGATGCGCAGTGTGAAATCCGCAGGTTGCAGGGCGATTCCGCCTTGAGTGGCCAAGCTTAATTTCACACCCGACAATTCAAAACCGCTGCTCAAGGTTTTCCATCCTATCCTGCCACGCAATTCGGTTAAGTTCATTTCCGGGAGATCGGGACGAAGCCGCGTTTGGACTTGACTCAAATACACATCGGCGGCCGCCTCCTGGATCCGCGCATTGCTCAAAGTGAGCCACATGCGCAGCGCGCCTGAGCCCTTCTGCACTTCGATCGGATAAGGCAGCCAAGTGCGCCACGCTGCAATATCCGCGTAATCGAGCTGCGCGGATAACGTGCCCCGCCATTCGTGCAAATCATCCGGATCCAGACTGTCCCCGGTAAAGTCGCCATTGATCTCGAGGGGCGCGGCAAGAATGGCCGGAGGGATGGCGTGCAGGTCAAAGCGGTGGCGAGCCCCGCTGTTTTCCACGCGCAGCGTGACGCTATTCAATACCAGCTGCGGCGCCGCAAGTTTCTCGTCGCGCCAAAGAATCAAGGCGTCGCGAATGACCAGGCGCTTCTGTTTCAACAGCCAATCAACAAAACCCGTCCCGGCTTCGTGCTGGCTGAGCGACACTCCGGCCACATATATCACGCCTTGGGAATCGCGCCGGACGCTTAGATTTGGCTGTTCGAATTCCAGCGAACGCAAGCGCACCTCACCTGTTGTCAGCGTAAGCCAGGATAAGGTGGTCGCAACGCGGCTCAGCACCAGCGCCGGGCGCCCTGCCTGGTCAAACACCTGAACGTCCTCAAGCGAAAGATGCGGATGCAAATCCTCCCAATCCGCCGCAATTTTGCCGATGGTGATGCGCTGGCCCGTGGCGCGGCTTGCCGCTTTCGCAATAGCTTCCCTGTAGCTTTCGATGTTCGGCAAAAACCAGTAGCGCAGCACCAGCAACAGCGTTACCAGGGCAATTCCTGCCAGCAAAATGCAGCCAAGGAAAAACCGCGGCAGCCAACCCCGGCTTGGGTCAGCTCTGAATAAAGGTCGAATGTCTGTCATCGTAGAATTTGCCAATTGAGTGCGGAACCTATCTCAACAATATCCGCACGTGCGACGGCGGCGATTTTGATGACAGTTCTAGGCGCGAGCCGCGCGGTTTGGTTATTCCAAATAAGCGGCGAGCAACGCCGAAATGGCCAAAGAGCGCCCCGTACTCGGACTCGCGCAGCGTGGAGCGGGCAGGGGCGCAAGCTGCCGCAAGAGACACTTACAAGCGGGGCGCTCATGCTGCCGCTCCCGCACTTAAGGAACCTCTGATTAAGTCCTCCGCGGATTGCGTTGCTGGCAAAATGCGGATGGATGCGAGGCGCGCGACGAAGGTCGTAGTTGAGCCTACGAAGCCGAGGAGCACAACGACGCAGACGCCGCATTTTGCCGCAACCCGGATGGGACGGGGCTTGTCCGGGCGGTCTGCTTTGTCGCTCGGCTTGCGAAGGGGGTCGACCATTCGCTGCGCCTCGCTTCGCGCATCCCATCCCGGAAAGCCGCCGTCGCAACCGCGCGGGGCTTGATCAGAGGTTCCTTTAGCTTCGCCACCGGGTCGCAACGGCCCCCATCCCGCAGGGTTGCGGCCAAACAAGCGCGCCCGCAGCGTTGCTCGTCGTTGCATAGGGTTGGTTATGCGGCCTCCTCGCGCCTTGCGGTCATCGCTTTCTGGCCCGCAAAGCATCATGTGGGTATTGTTGAGATAGGTTCTAGACAATAAAATGGCAAGTTGGTTGCAACTGCGCCACATCTCAATACCGCCAGCCGCTCAGCATAAATTTGCATTGTAACGCGATTCTCCGCATGCATATACCGGGAAAGCCCGATTCAGCCTTGTTGAACGAAGACGAGCGCTTGCTGGAGCGCGCACTCGATTTCAGCCGATACGCAAAACAGCTGTTGCATCGCCAGCCAGAACTCAAAAACCTGCTGCTCAAAAACTTGCGTGCGCCGTTTACCGCCCAGCAGATGCGCGCATTGCTGAGTCCGGCGCGGGATGAAGCCGAGCTTTACCGCGCGCTGCGCGATTTGCGCGGCCGGGTCATGCTGCATCTCATCGTGCGCGACCTTTGCGCTCTGGCCGACCTTAGCGAAGTTACCCACACCACAACCGGTCTCGCCGAGGAAACGCTCAACTTCGCCATTACCCACCTTAATGCGTGGATGCAGCAGGACTACGGCATTCCCATGGGCTCGGACAGCCGTGATCCGCAGGAATTGCTGGTCATCGGCATGGGTAAACTCGGAGGCGCCGAACTCAATGTTTCTTCCGACATTGATCTTGTTTTCGTCTACCCGGAAGAAGGCGAGACCAGCGGCCCGCGTTCAATCAGCAATCATGAATTTTTTGATCGGCTTGGCCGAAAGCTGATCGCCGCGATCGGCGCAATGACCGGAAACGGTTATGTGTTCCGCGTTGACATGCGGCTGCGCCCTTACGGTGAAAGCGGGCCGTTAGCCATGAGCTTCGCCATGCTGGAAAACTACTTCATCACCCAGGGGCGCGAATGGGAGCGTTATGCCTGGATCAAGGCGCGCGTAGTGTGCGGCAAGCGCGGCGAGGATCTCATGCAAATTGCGCGCCCTTTCGTGT
Source organism: Burkholderiales bacterium (assembly GCA_035558075.1). GTDB lineage: Bacteria > Pseudomonadota > Gammaproteobacteria > Burkholderiales > JAHFRG01 > JAHFRG01. The sequence continues at coordinate 4,177 of DATMDB010000101.1, read as the reverse complement.
TCCGCAAGTACCTTGACTTTGCCGCAATCAATTCGATGCGCGCGTTGCATGGGCAAGTGCGGCAGGAAGTGCAGCGGCGCGACATGAGCGCGAACATCAAGCTCGGGCCGGGGGGTATACGCGAAATCGAATTCATCGCGCAAGTTTTTCAGTTGATCCGTGGCGGCCGCGAAAGCGCATTGCGCATCCGCCCGACACTCGCCGTGCTGAAAAATCTCGTGCGCCTTGACTTGGTGCCCGAGCAGACCGCCAGAGAATTACATGACGCATATGTTTTCCTGCGCAACCTGGAGCACCGGCTGCAATATCTCGATGACGATCAAACCCAATCATTGCCTGAGAACGCGCAGGTTCGGGCGTTGATAGCCACGGCAATGGGTTTTGCCGGCTCTGAAGCGTTTTTGCAGCAGCTCGATGCGCACCGCGCCAGGGTCAGCCTACATTTCGAGCAAGTGTTCGCCGCGCCGCAAGGTAAATCTCATGCGCTGCTTGCGTTATGGGAAGAAACCTGCACCGGCGAAGAAATGGTGAAGCAACTCACCAAGCTCGGCTACCGCGATCCGCAGCAGATTGTGCTGCGCCTGAAAAGCATCAGGCACAGCGGCCGCTACCGGCAAATGCCCGCCGCCACCCAGTCGCTCCTGGACGTCTTAATACCGGCCTTGATCGAAGCGGCAGCGCCATTCGGCGACGCGGCGCTGGAACGCCTTCTGCTGCTTACGGATAGCATCGGCCGTCGTGAATCCTATTTGGCGCTGTTGCTTGAATATCCGCAGGCATTGCAAAGCCTGGCCAAACTCTGCGGCGCGAGTTCCTGGGCCGCGCAGTATTTGGCGCAGCATCCGCTGGTGCTGGATGAGCTGCTGGATCCGCGCACGCTTTACTCCCCCCGTGACTGGCCGCGATTGCAAGCCGCGTTGCGCGCGCAATTGCAGGATGGCGACACCGAACGGCAAATGGACATGCTGCGGCAGTTTCATCATGCCCAGGTGTTCCGCCTGGTAGCGCAAGACCTGGCAGGATTATTGGAGCTCGAGAAGCTTAGCGACCATTTGAGCGATCTCGCCGACCTGGTTCTGCAAGAGGTGCTGCGCTTGTGCTGGGAGGGACTGCGCCAGAAGCACCGCGATGAGCCGCGTTTTGCCATCATCGGCTACGGCAAGCTGGGCGGCAAAGAACTCGGCTATGCTTCCGATTTGGATCTGATTTTCCTCCACGACGACGAACACCCCGAAGCGCAGATGGTGTACGCCAGACTGGCACAACGCATCAACACCTGGCTCACCAGCTACACCGCGGCGGGAACTCTTTACGACACGGACTTGCGGCTGCGCCCTGACGGCGCCGGTGGCCTGTTGGTAAGCGGGATTGCCGCATTCGGCGAATACCAGCGACGGCATGCGTGGGTATGGGAACACCAGGCTCTGACCCGCGGACGCTTCGTCGCTGGGAATCAGGAAGTCGGAAACCGCTTCGAAGCAATCCGCAAAGAGGTGCTCTGTGCAAAGCGGGATCTGCCAAAGCTGCGTGCCGAAATTCTGAATATGCGCGGCAAATTGCTGGAGGCCCATCCCAATGCGGGCGGTCTGTTTGATCTCAAGCACGACCGTGGAGGTATTATTGATGTCGAATTCATCGTGCAATACCTGGTGCTGGGAAATGCGCATGCCCACCCGGAGTTGACCGGCAACATCGGCAATCTGGCTTTACTGAAATTGGCAGCAGAGCTCAAGCTGCTTCCCGTCGATCTCGCCGAGCAAGTGCGCAACGGCTACCGCGAATTCCGCCGCCTGCAGCACGGCCTGCGGTTGAACAATGAAAAATACGCGCGCGTGGACGCGTCCGCAGTCAAAGAGCAGCGCGAGGCGGTACTCCAGCTCTGGGAGCGGGTTTTTAATCGCGAATAGCTATCTTCCTGAAAGCTGGTAGACCGTTACTTCGCCTTTTCCCTTGAGTACCAGGATCTGCGGTTGCTCGAAAAAGAAACGACCGTTGAGCCGGCGGTAAGTGGTTTCATCAACCTGTATCGTGCCCGGAATTGCCCCCGAAGTAATGCGGCTTGCGAGATTGACGGTATCACCCCACAGGTCGTAAATGAAACGCTTGGTGCCGATCACTCCCGCAACCACCGGGCCGGTGGCGATACCGATGTGAATATCCAGTTTTTGATGGCTCAATGCCGGATGCTGTCTTATCACATCACGTATGTCCAGCGCCATATTGGCAATCGATTCCACGTAATCAACCTTCTCGTCGCTGAGACCCCCGGCCACCATATAGGCATCACCGATAGTCTTGATTTTTTCCAGGCGGTATTTTTCGGTGAGCCGGTCGAAATTGGAAAAAACATTGTTGAGCAGGTCCAACATTTTCCTGGGCGGCATGCGTTCGGCGAGCTTGGTGAAATCCACAAGGTCGGCAAACATCACAGTGACGTCCCCCAATCCATCAGCGATTGTTTTTTCGTCCTGTTTCAGACGCTGAGCAATATGCTGGGGCAGAATATTGAGCAGCAAGCGTTCCGATTTATCTTGCTCCACCTGCAACAGGCGATTTTTTTCCCCAAGCTCGGTCTGAAACATTTCTTTTTTCTGGACGAAGAAACGTATCAGTAAATAAACGATGGTCGAAAGTATGCTGAAGTTCAGAACAAAAAACACAGGGATGACTTTCATCGGCACCCCGGTCACAGTCCCTTCCGCGAGAAAATAGTCAAAAAACCCCGAGACCACGGTGAGCACCACATAGGCAACAAACCAGGGAATCGACTCTTTTACCCCCTGAAAAACCATCGCGCCCACCGGTGCCAGCAAAGCCAGCAGCACTATGCCGCTGGAGCTGATGAAGTTGCCTATGCTCCATTGAATAACGAAGGGAACGAACAATAGCAGGCTGATCTGGGTAAAGCGGAAGAAGGCGAAATTTTTGGTTTTCAGGTAAATCAGCAGCGTCAGCGCCGAGACGATCTGATAGCCCAGCGGGATCGTGGTCGAAAGCCGCAGGCCCATAACCCAGTAAATCAGGAGCCAGACCCCCGCAGCCACGTTCATCAGACCGCAGGTAAAAAGCAGCAGTGTCTTGCGCAACCTCTCGTCTTCGGAATCAGACGGGCTGATTAACGATTCACTCAGCCGCCCCAGAAATGCACTGGAATTGCTGGTAGCTCGCGCCACATCAGGCATGAGAGTTGTTCTTGGGAGGAATATTGGTTATGGGGTTTCTAGGTTAATCTATTGACTGGATGCCGGTCAAGGCAAGTTCGCGCATCACATCCCGGAAAGCCGCCGTCGCAACTGCGCGAGATTTAATCAGAGGTTCCTTAGCCCGCTCATCATCACCCGGCGAAAAATACGCTAGAATAGCCGCGTCTAATTTGTGGAGAGAATGCCATGTCCATGGCCGACCGCGATGGTCAAATCTGGTATGACGGCAAGCTGGTGGCATGGCGAAAAGCCACCACCCACGTGCTCACCCATTCGCTGCATTACGGCTTGGCGGTATTCGAGGGCGTGCGCGCCTACAAAACCGTTAAAGGCACCGCCGTCTTTAGGCTCAGAGAACATACCGAACGGCTGTTCAACTCGGCGCACATCTACATGATGAAAATACCTTACGACAGGAAAACCATCTTCGAAGCGCAATTAGAAGTGGTGCGCGCCAACAAACTGGCCGAATGCTATATCCGGCCGATCGCGTTTTACGGTTCGGAAAAAATAGGTGTCTCCCCCAAAGGCGCCAAAGTGCATGTCGCCATTGCGGCCTGGCCGTGGGGCGCGTATTTGGGCGCGGAAGCGCTGGCAAAAGGAATCCGCGTCAAAACCTCGTCCTACATGCGCCATCATGTCAACGTGACCATGTGCCGTGCCAAGTATTCAGGTACTTACGCCAACTCCATCCTCGCGAACACCGAAGCGACCGAGCATGGGTATGACGAAGCGTTGTTGCTGGATGTGGATGGTTTTGTCGCCGAAGGCGCTGGGGAAAACCTGTTCATCGTCAAAAACGGCAAGCTGTACGAGCCGGAACTCACATCGGCGCTAATCGGCATTACACGCGATGCGGTGATTACGCTGGCGCGCGAAATGGGTTACGAAGTTTCGGCCAAACGCATCACCCGGGATGATGTCTACACCGCAGACGAAGCGTTTTTCACCGGCACCGCGGCTGAAGTGACGCC
>DATMDB010000100.1:0-5559 GCA_035558075.1 Burkholderiales bacterium | reverse complement strand
CATACGCCCGGCGCAGTAAAGCTCTACCCGGTAAAACTGGAGGATCTTCTCGAAGACAAGCGCTACCCGACCGTGCAGCGCTACCTTCGCAAGATTTACGTCGATCCCATGACCGGAAAGGCGGAATGGGGTTTGGTCACGGCACCGGAGGGAGGCATCATGGGGGTCTACAGCCTGTCGAACGCTTCGCCCATCAAGAGGGGGAGATTCCAGCCAAAGGACCGGACGTTCGAGGGAGCAACCACCTATCTTGAATGGCGTTTCTTCTACGAACCGCCGTTGGTTTCAGGAAAACCTCTGCCGGTTCCGGGAACCCAGGCACCTGTTGTGCATCAACCAATCACTCCGGCGCCTCTCCAAACGCGGCCCAGCTGAACTGCGTCGGCTGCTCTACGTGGCCGCGATGTCGGCCAAGAAGAAGAAAGCATGGAAGCCGCTCTTCGAGCATTACCGAGCAAAGGGCCTATCCAGTACCGCGGCTCTCGTCATCCTGGCTCGGCGCATCGCCCGCACCGCTTGGTCGATGTACACCTACAAAACCGAATTCGATCCTGCGCGCCTCACAAAATCCTTGACCTGAACCATAGAATCTTTGGGTCGTTAGCCGACATTGAGTGTCGGTTCCCCGACTAACGCTCGAATCTGGTACCGGCGGGTTTATAGTTCGTGACGAGGAAAATATGCTTCGAACCTAGTGTCTACACTATGTCTACACGTTAAATGCATTACAGAGACTAGCGCTGTAAGCATATGATTTACTGGTGCCGGCAAAAGGAATCGAACCCTCGACCAACTGATTACAAATCAGCTGCTCTACCAACTGAGCTATGCCGGCGTGGGTCTGATTATAGTGGAACGAAAGCGGGTGGACAACGAAAGACCGCTTTTATTTGACGATTTGCAGGCGCGGTTTTCCATTGGGGGTGGGCGTTGGGTTGTCATCACCGGCAGCTTGTTCGGTCGCGCCTGGCACATCGTTGAAAAACAGGCCTTGACCGTTTTCCTTGGCGAAAATACCGTTCACTGCCTCCATGGGAATGGACAGCTCGCGAGAGACACCGTTAAAGCGCGCGGAAAACTGGATAAGGTCGTTGCCCAGGGTAAGATTACGCGTTGCATCCGGGCTGATGTTGAGAATGATCTCGCCGTTTTTCACATATTCCGTCGGCACGCGCGTGCGCTCGTTTACGCGCACCGTGAGATAGGGTGTAAGCCCGCTGTCAGCGCACCATTCGTAGAGCGCCCGAACCAGATAAGGTTTGCTGGAGAGCTGTTTCACTTGCGCATCACTCTTTCCGGCGCGGTCAGCGCCTCGATAAAAGCCGGCCGGCTGAATAGGCGCTCGGCGTATTTCATGAGGGGCGCGGCCTGCTTGCCGAGCTGTATGCCGTAATGGTCAAGCCGCCACAGTAGTGGCGCGATCGCCACGTCCAGCATGGAAAATTCCTCGCCCAGCATATATTTCTGCTTGACGAACACCGGCGCGATCTGCGTCAGATTGTCGCGAATCACCGCGCGCGCTTTGTCTGCCATTTTCTGGTTACCCTGCTCAATCGCGTCTATCTGCGAGAACAATTCCAGCTCGAACCGGAACAGGAATAATCTTGCCCGCGCGCGCATCACTGGGTCGGCGGGTATCAATTGCGGATGCGGAAATCGGTCGTCAATATATTCGTTGATGATATTAGCCTCGTAGAGTATCAAATCCCGCTCCACCAGAACCGGCACCCGGTTGTAAGGATTCATTACCGCCAAATCCTCCGGCATGTTGTAGAGGTCAACATCCACAATCTGAAAATCCATGCCTTTTTCGTAGAGCACGATGCGACAGCGGTGGCTGAAAAGGCAAGTCGTCCCGGAGTATAAGGTCATCATAACTGATATCGCCCACTGTTTTGTTGGCTGGATCTGTTTCTCATGTTCAGGATGCTTCTAATGAACATCCTTCCAGAATTCTTGTTTCAGTATGTAAGTCACGACGAACGCGATGGCCAGGAAAAACAGCACGAAAATCCCCAACTGTGTGCGGAAAGTCTTGGCCGGCTCCGCCATATACACCAGATAATTCACCAGGTCGGCAACCAGCATGTCATACTGGGCCGGGGTCAGCGCCCCCGCGGTTTGCAGCACCAATTTTTCCACTTCATGCTTGTTGCCCTGCGCGTCAGCCTGCACTTCTGTTTTCAGCGCCTGAACTCCCTGCAACTCGTGCAGCACATGTGGCATGCCGACTCTCGGAAACACCGTGTTGTTCCAGCCGGTATGTGTGGTGTTGTCACGGTAAAAACTGCGCAGATAGGTGTAAACCCAATCCGCGCCGCGCGAACGGGCGATCAGGGAAAGATCGGGCGGCGTGGTGCCGAACCAGTCCTTGGCGTCGTTCTTGTCCATCGCCACGGTCATGGTGTCTCCTACTCGCTTGGCGACGGCGAACATCAGGTTGTCCTTGATCTGCTGCTCGCTGAGCCCCAAATCCTGCAAGCGGCTGTAGCGCATGTAGGCGGCGTTGTGACAGGTCAAACAATAGTTAATGAAAATATGCGCGCCGCGCTGCAAGGAAATCGTATCACGCAAATTCACCGGCACCGGGTCAAGCTTGATATCGCTTGCGGCAAGCGCCACAAAAGGGGCAAGCAGTAAAACCGGCAGAATGTTCTTCATTATTTCACCCTATCCGGTACCGGTTTGGTACTGTCTATTTTGGTGTACCACGGCATCAGGATAAAGAACAGGAAGTAAATAACGGTACTTATTTGCGCTATCACCGTCCGTATCTCGTTCACCGGCTGCGTGCCGAGATAGCCGAGGACGATGAAGCTGATAGCGAACAGCGTCAGCGCCGTCTTGTAGATCGGGCCGCGGTAGCGGATTGATTTGACCGGGCTGCGGTCTAGCCATGGCAGAAAGAAAAAGATGTTGACCGCAAGACCCATAAACAGCACGCCCCAAAGTTTGGCGGGCACCCACAAGAAATTGAAGGTATTGGCGCGCAGGATGGAATAAAACGGCGTGAAATACCAAAGCGGCGCAATATGCTCAGGGGTTTTCAAAAAATCTGCCGGGATAAAATTGTTCTGCTCCAGGAAATACCCGCCCATTTCCGGAATGAAGAACACGATGACCGAGAATACGACGAGAAAAACCACGACTCCCACCATGTCTTTCACTGTGTAATACGGGTGGAAAGGGATGCCATCAAGGGGAATGCCGGTTTTCGGGTCCTTGTGCTTGTTGATTTCGATTCCGTCCGGATTGTTCGAGCCTACTTCGTGCAGTGCGATCAGGTGCGCCGCCACTAATCCTAGCAACACCAGCGGCACTGCGATTACGTGATACGCGAAGAAACGGTTGAGCGTGGCGTCTGAAATCGAATAGTCGCCGCGTATCCACAGCGCAAGATCGGGGCCGATCAAGGGAATTGCGTCGAACAGGTTGATGATCACCTGCGCACCCCAGTAGGACATCTGCCCCCACGGCAGCAGGTAGCCGAAGAACGCTTCCGCCATCAAGCACAGGTAAATCAGCATGCCTAAAATCCAGAGGAGCTCGCGCGGCTTGCGGTAGGAACCATAGAGCATGCCCCTAAACATGTGCAAATACACCACCACGAAAAACATCGAGGCGCCGGTGGAATGCAGGTAGCGGATCAGCCAGCCCCAAGACACGTCGCGCATGATGTATTCCACCGAGGCAAACGCGAGATTCGCGTCCGGCTTGTAATTCATGGTCAGAAAAATGCCGGTGACGATCTGCATCACCAGTACAAGAAGCGCGAGCGAGCCGAAAAAATACCAAAAGTTGAAATTTTTCGGCGCGTAATATTCGGAAAGATGCGTCTTCCATGTGGCCGTCAGCGGAAAGCGCTCGTCCACCCAGTTGAGAAGCGCGGTCAGTTTATTACTCATTACTCAGGCTCCCTTAGTGTCTTCGCCGATCAAAATCTTGCTGTCGCTGAGATACTTGTGCGGTGGAACCACCAAATTGGTCGGCGCGGGAACGCCCTTGAACACTTTTCCCGCGAGATCGAAGCGTGAGCCGTGACAGGGGCAGAAAAAGCCGCCTGGCCAGTCGGCGCCGAGATCAGCCGCTCCCTCTTCTTTGCGGAAAGTCGGCGAGCAGCCCAGATGGGTGCAAATCCCGACCACTATCAAATATTGGGGTTTGATTGAGCGCGTGAGATTTTTACAGTATTTCGGCTGCTGGGGCACGCCAGAATCGGGATCGACCAGCCTGTCGCGCAGAGTCGGCAGCGTGTCGAGCATCTCCTTGGTGCGGTTAATGATCCACACCACCTTGCCCTGCCATTCCACGTCAAGCTTTGCTCCCGCCTCGATTTTGCTGATATCCACTTCCACCGGAGCGCCGCCGGCAAGCGCCCGCTGGCTGGGCATCATGGAAACGACAAATGGCACGGCAGAGGCGACCGTCGCCACTGCGCCCACCGCCGTGGTGGTGGCGATGAGAAACCGCCGTTTGCCGCGATTCACCTGATTGTTATCGGTCATGCAGCGGTTCCCTGTTGCGGAGACTAAAAATCTGATCATTTTACCTGAATCGAAAAGGAAACTTAAATCCCATGGCGCTAAATCAGGATGCGGAAGCTGTAAAAAAAGACTTTGAATTATAGAGTTACAACGATTCCGGTCGGGGTATTGTGGATTGCGCGCATGCAAAAACCTAAATCGCCTCTAGGCATGGCGAATGTTAGAATGCGAGGCAAAAATTGTTTCAGGTTAACAAGTTAATTGTCTCTGAGCCTATTTATGCGCTCACGCAGAGAATCTAACCCGCAATTCGGGGGATGCACGCGTGAGCGGCATACCCCTTAGCGTGGTTACACCAGGCTGCAACAGCACTTGCAACACGAAAGGAAACAGCAATGACCAAGTATGTTGAAAGCAACCTCATTAGGGACGAGCACATAGCCTATAAAACTAGGCTGCACTGGATAGTTTTCTTTTCGCTGAAAGCTCTGCTGACACTCTTCATAGCCCCGCTGATTGCCCGGGCCACCAGCGAGTACGCCATCACCAACAAACGCATCATCATCAAGGTGGGGCTAATCTCCAGGCACACTCTTGAGATGAACCTGTCGAAGGTTGAGTCCGTAATCGTGGATCAGAGCATCTGGGGGCGTATCCTTGGGTATGGCTCGATCACCGTCATCGGCACCGGCGGAACGAACGAGCCATTCCCCTACATTGCGAATCCGATGGAGTTCAGGAAGCAATTTCAGCAGCTACAGGCATAGCGGGAATCTGTACACAAGCGCTGCCCCAGCAACCTGCTCCGGGAAGGCAGAGCCTTTCAAATACTCCCTTTTAGGAGAAAGCCGTTTGCGCGATAATTACACGTTCAACTTAACCCTACGGTAAACCTGTATATGCGCAAGTTTTGGCTGATATTTGCCCAGACCGCGACCATCTGCCTCGCGGTGGTGTTTGTGGTCACCACGCTGAAACCGGAACTGCTGCCCCCCGGCTGGCGCGGCAGCAATGTTGTGTCCTTCAGGGAAGCGGCGCCGGATCCCGGACCGAGAAAAGTTACCACCTACCGGGA
>DATMDB010000099.1:0-4981 GCA_035558075.1 Burkholderiales bacterium | reverse complement strand
AATCAGAGGTTCCCCATCTTATGCTCAATATTGACCTACACAGTCATTCAACGGTTTCCGACGGCCTGTTATCCCCAGAAGAACTGGTTATGCGGGCGGCAGCAAGAGGAGTTCACATGCTGGCGCTCACCGACCATGATGATATAGGCGGACTGGCGCGCGCAAGACGGGCCGCCACTTCACATGGCCTGCATCTTATCAACGGTGTGGAGATTTCAGCCACTTGGAACAGCCAGACTTTGCATATCGTAGGTTTGCGCATTGATCCCGAATGTCCGGCGTTATTGCAGGGATTGGAAGCGATACGCTCAAGTCGCGCCGCGCGCGCGCAAAGGATTGCGGCGGAGCTGGAAAAGTCAGGGATACGCGGCAGCCTGCAAGGTGCTTACCGGCACGCTGCCAATCCCGATCTTATCGGGCGCACTCATTTTGCGCGGTTTTTGGTGGAGCAAGGCCATGCTGGTGATGTGAAAGGCGTGTTCAGGAAATTTCTGACCCCAGGCAAGCCAGGTTATGTTGAGCACCGCTGGACTGCGCTTGCTGACGCCGTGAGCTGGATCAAGGAAAGCGGCGGTATGGCGGTAATGGCTCATCCGGGGCGTTATTCGATCAGCACCACGCAAATGCAGCAGCTGCTTGCCGAATTCAAGGAGTTGGGCGGTGCGGCTATTGAAGTGGTGACCGGCAGCCATACGCCCGAGCAGTACGCGGTTTTCGCGCGCTACGCAAAACAATTCGAAATGTTCGCTTCAGTCGGCTCGGATTACCACGGTCCCGGGGAAAGCCATCGCGACGTCGGCCAACTGCCGGATTTGCCGGAAGGCTGTCAGCCGGTTTGGCGACAATGGTTGGACTTGACAGCCGGCAGTTCTGCAAGTGCTCACGCGTAACATTTCGCATGGCGCAGTTTTTTTCCATACATGTCAAAAATCCCCAGCCGCGGCTCATCCGCCAGGCTGCGGCGATAGTTCGCAATGGCGGGGTGATCGTCTATCCCACCGATTCCTGTTATGCGCTGGGTTGCCACCTCGGCGACACGGATGCCATGCGGCGCATACGAGAAATTCGCCGGGTGGATGAAAAACATCATTTCACACTGGTCTGCCGCGATCTCTCGGAAATATCGCACTATGCCATGGTGGATAACCGTCAATACCGCCTGCTCAAGGCGGCAACACCGGGAAGTTATACTTTCATTCTGCGCGCGAGCCGCGAAGTGCCGAAGCGATTGCAGCATCCCAAGCGCAATACTATTGGCTTGCGCGTTCCCAAACATGCCGTGGTGCGCGAGTTGCTCGCGGAAATGAATGAACCGCTCCTAAGTTGCACTTTGCTGCTGCCCGGCGATGAGATACCTCTAAACGATGCAGTGGTAATCCGCAGCCGCCTTGAGCACAGCGTAAATCTGATACTTGATGGGGGTCCGTGCGGGGTGGAGATGACCACGGTGGTAGATCTGACGCAAGAAATCCCGTTGTTGTTGCGCAGGGGCAAAGGCGACCCAGCGATGTTCGGCTTGCATTGAACGAAAACAAAAATTCATGGGCGATTTAATCGAGACAATTGCGATTTGGGCGCTGCCGGTGATTTTTGCCATTACCTTGCATGAGGCGGCGCACGGCTATGTCGCCAAGCATTTTGGTGACTTGACTGCTTATGCCCAGGGCCGCGTCAGCCTCAATCCGCTGCGGCACATAGACATGACCGGCACCATCATCGTGCCGCTGGTGTTGCTGATCCTGAGCAAACTGTTTGGCGGAAGCGGGATACTGTTTGGCTGGGCCAAGCCGGTGCCGGTCAATTTCTCTGGCCTGCGCCATCCGAAACGCGATATGCTGTGGGTCGCCGCTGCCGGGCCAGGGGCAAATTTGCTAATGGCGCTGTTTTGGGCGCTGGTGCTTAAATTTGCCATCAATTTGCCGGAGAGCGGTTATGCGCTGCCCATGGGCCTGATGGGGAAGGCCGGGATCCAGATCAATGTCGTGCTGATGGTACTTAACTTGCTGCCGATTCCGCCGCTGGACGGCGGCAGGATCGCAGTGAGCCTGCTTCCACACCACCTCTCTTTTCGTTTTTCCAGAATTGAGCCGTACGGCATGTTTATTTTGCTGTTGTTGCTGTTTAGTGGAATTCTAGGGATTATCATGTGGCCTCTGGTGAGCACCGCGATGCAGTTAATCGGTTCAGTTTTCAATCTTTAAGAGGGATGGATTAAAACTTTATGTTTGCCGAGCGAGTATTATCGGGCATGCGCCCTACTGGCAGACTGCATCTTGGGCATTACCATGGGGTACTGAAAAACTGGGTTAAGTTGCAAAACGAGTACCCTTGCTTGTTTTTTGTCGCCGACTGGCACGCCCTCACCACTCACTACGATACGCCGGAAATCATCGAGCAAAACGTCTGGGATATGCTGGTGGATTGGCTTGCCGCCGGGGTTGATCCGGCGCAGGCGACACTGTTCGTTCAATCGCGGATACCTGAACATGCCGAACTGCATCTTTTGCTCTCCATGATCACGCCCCTGGGCTGGCTCGAGCGCGTGCCAAGTTACAGAGACCGGCAGGAAAAGCTCGCTGACAAGGATTTGGGAACTTACGGCTTTCTCGGTTACCCGTTGCTGCAAAGCGCAGATATTCTGATATACCGCGCAAGCCGGGTGCCGGTGGGTGAAGACCAGGTGCCGCACGTTGAATTTACGCGCGAGCTGGCGCGGCGCTTTAATCATGTATACGGGCGGGAAAAAGATTTCGAGGCAAAGGCGAAAGCCGCGATAAAGAAGCTCGGTGCGAAAAACGCCAAGCTCTATCAGCAACTGCGCACACGTTACCAGGAACAGGGAGATAGCGATGCGCTGGCTGCCGGGCGCGCATTGCTCGAGGAGCGGCAAAATCTCACCTTGGGCGACCGCGAGCGCCTGTTTGGTTTTCTGGAAGGCGTGGGCAGGGTGATTTTGACCGAGCCGCAGGCGCTGCTCACCGAGGCCCCGAGAATGCCCGGGTTGGATGGGCAGAAAATGTCCAAGTCGTACAATAACACCATCAACTTGCGCGAGGATGCGGCCAGTGTCACTAAAAAAATCCGTACTATGCCGACCGATCCGGCGCGCATTAAGCGCAGCGACCCCGGCGACCCCAAAAAATGTCCAGTATGGCAATTCCACCTGATTTATTCTGATAAGCAAACGCAGAAATGGGTACAGGAGGGTTGCACGAGCGCAGGCATCGGCTGCCTGGAATGCAAGCAGCCGGTAATAGACGCGGTGCTCCAAGAGCAGAAACCGATGCACGAACGCGCGCAAATGTATCTCGATGATCCGACCCTGGTACGCAACATCATTGCCGACGGTTGCGAGAAGGCGCAGAAACTTGCGCAGGAGACGCTGCGCGATGTGAAGCAGGTGATGGGATTGAATTACGCTTGAACCCCGGTGAGCCGAAAGGAACCTTGAACCAGCCCGAAGCAGCAGTGGCGCGCCTGTATGGCGAGCCGGTACTGGAGGTCCCGCAGGATTTGTATATCCCGCCGGATGCGCTGGAGGTGTTCCTCGATACGTTCGAGGGGCCGCTCGATTTGCTGCTCTACCTGATACGCAAGAACAATCTGAGTGTGCTCGATATCCCCATGGCCGAGCTTACCCGCCAGTACATGGCGTATGTGGACATGATGCAGGCACATCAGTTGGAGCTCGCGGCGGAATACTTGCTGATGGCGGCATTGTTGATCGAAATCAAGTCGCGCATGCTGCTGCCGCACCCACCCGAGACGGAGGGCGAGCAGGCGGATCCGCGCGCCGAGCTGGTCAAGCGCCTGCTGGAATACGAGCAGATCAAGCTTGCCGCGCAGCGCCTCGATGAACTGCCGCAGGCGATGCGCGATTTCGCGCTGGTTGAGGTGTGGATCGAACAGGCCGCGAAAAAACGCCTGCCGCAAGTCAACGCGGAGGATTTAAGCAATGCTTGGCTGGAGCTTTTGACCCGTGTGCGGATGAACCGTCACCATCGCGTCACCCGCGAGCAGTTGTCTGTGCGCGAACACATGACGCGCATCCTGCGCCGGTTGCAAGACCTGAAATTCATCGAGTTCCGCGAGCTTTTTGAGGTTGCCGGAGGAATTCCGGAACTGCTTGTGACTTTTCTTGCGTTGCTTGAACTGGCGCGCGAAAACCTGGTGAGCGTCACCCAGCAGAAAGCCTATGCCGCCATTTATGTAAAGCGTAGCGAGGCTCACCCCGATGTATGAGCTGAAAGAAATCAAACTGGTTCTGGAAACGGCTTTGCTTTGCAGCCAGGAGCCGCTTCCTCTCGACGAGCTCAAAAAATTATTCGAGAATGAACTGGATTCGGAAACGTTGCGCAAGCTGCTCGACGAATTGCGCCAGGACTGGTACGGCAAGGGCGTAGAGCTCGTCAATGTGGCGAGCGGCTGGCGGTTTTGCGCCAAGCCGGAATATCAGAAATACCTCGACCGGCTGAATCCGGAAAAACCGCCGCGCTATTCGCGCGCCGCGATGGAAACGCTCGCCATAATTGCTTACCGCCAACCAGTCACGCGCGGCGACATTGAACAAATCCGCGGCGTGTCGGTATCCACTCATGTGATCAAGGTGCTCGAAGACCGCGGCTGGATAGACGTGGTCGGGTATCGTGAAACGCCGGGCCGGCCGGCTTTGTACGCCACTACCAAGATTTTTCTCGACGTTCTTAATCTGCGCTCGCTCGAAGAACTCCCGCCGCTCGAAGACATCGGCAATCTGGAAAAAGAACTCAATCTTTAGAGCTCCGCCGTTTAAATCGAACAGACTTTTTCAAGCGCTTTTCATTTGAGCAACAGCATTTTGCGTGTTCTGTAAGATCGCTGGTGCGCGTTTCATTCTTAATGTTCCCGAAGCGGCTTTATTTAGCTTTCTAAAACTGTAATTTGCTTGACGGGTTCAGCGACAGTTTGCTATAGTTCCAAGGCTAAACAGTCGCGGGGTGGA
>DATMDB010000098.1:0-2755 GCA_035558075.1 Burkholderiales bacterium | reverse complement strand
TCCCGCACCACGCTGCGCGAGACCGAGTCCGGGGCGCCTTTCCGGGCGGTCTGCTTTGTCGCTCGGCTTGCCAAGGGTGGTAGCCATTGGCTGCGCCTCGCTTCGCGCATCCCATCGAGGACAAGCCGCCGTCGCAACCGCGTGGGACTTAATCAGAGGTTCCTTAGCCTTTATATTATCATGCGCCTATCGCCCTCATTTTCTTAGAGGCTCTCAGCGTATGACCGTTCCGCGCTTTTATCATTCCGGCGAATTGGCCTCTCATCGCGAAATTTTCCTGGATGAGGCAGCGGCGCATCACGCTGCGCGGGTGTTGCGCCTCAAGCAAGACGATGCTGTCGTATTGTTCAATGGCAAGGGAGGGCAATATCCGGCCAGGATTGCCGGTATAGGCAAAACAAAAGTGACGTTGCTGACAGGCGAATGGCAAGACATCGAGCGGGAATCGGCGCTGCAAGTCATTCTGGCGCAAGGTGTGTCATCCGCCGAGAAAATGGATTTCACGGTGCAAAAAGCGACGGAGTTGGGCGTGACTGCAATTCAGCCTCTCGCCAGCCAGCGCAGTGCAGCGCGTATGGATGCCGCGCGTGCGCGAAAGCGCATTGAGCACTGGAAAAAGGTGGTGATTGCGGCTTGCGAGCAGTGCGGGCGCAACCGCATACCTCAGATTGCGGAGATGGTTTCACTGAAAAAGTTTCTCGGCAATGCAGAGCACGATGCCCTGCGGTTGATGTTATCTCCCGAGGGCGGTTTGTCCTTCAGGCAACTCAATTACAAAGGCGGCGAAATAATCTTGCTGGCCGGAGCAGAAGGCGGGTTTGCGCCTGAAGAAGAACAAGACGCTCGTGCCGCCGGTTTTACTCCGGCCACTTTGGGGCGGCGCGTCTTGCGCACGGAAACCGCGGGGATTGCGGCGCTGGCCGCCATGCAAACGCTGTGGGGGGATTTCTAACCCATGTATGCCATAATCGTTCACGGAGGTGCGGGCACCTGGGAAGCGCAACATCAACGCGCGGCGCTGCAGGGCGTGAGGCGCGCGGCGCAAGCGGGAGCAAAATTGCTAGCGCAGGGCCAACCCGCGCTCGAAGCGGTGACCGCGTCGGTAGTCTCTTTGGAGGATAACCCGTTGTTCAACGCCGGCACGGGTTCCGCGCTGAATTTGGATGGCGAAGCCGAGATGGATGCGAGTGTCATGGTGAGCGAAGGACTGCGCGCGGGCGGCGTCGCCTGCCTGACTCGCGTCAAGAACCCGGTGCAAGTGGCGCGCAAGGTCATGGAACAAACCCAACATGTTCTGCTTGCGGGCGCAGGCGCGCTTCGCTTTGCCCGCGCCATGGGTTTTGCCGATCACAATCCGGTGACGCGGGAGCAGCGGGCCCGTTGGCAAAAGAAATGCCGGGCGCAGTCCGAAGTAAAAAGTAAAAGCCGCCGGGTGGATATATTAAGGCGCCATTCCGGGCATGTCGGCGGAACGGTAGGCGCGGTGGCGCTGGATGCAAGCGGCTGTTTCGCTGCCGCTACTTCCACTGGCGGCTTGAGCCTGAAGCTTCCCGGGCGGATCGGCGATACCCCCATCCCGGGCGCAGGAACTTATGCCATGCCTGAGGGCGCGGCATGCGCCACCGGTTTGGGCGAAGTGGTGATGCGTTACCTCGTAACCAAATCGGTGTGCGATTGGCTTGCGCAGGGCAGCAGTGCGCAACAGGCCGTAGACGAGGTGCTGTCGCTCTTGAAAGCGGAACCGCACGCGGATACCGGCATCATCGCCCTGGACAGTCAGGGCCGCATCGGCGTGGGTCACCGCAGCCGGGCCATGCCGCACGCTTACTGCGTTTCAGGAAAAAGCAGAGTCATTGCGAGTATTAAGGTTTAGAACCTGTTTAATAACCTTTCACGTGATGCGTTGCTGGCCGAAAACGGATGAATGCAAGGCGCGAGGCGCAGCCAATAGTTATTCTATTGGCAAGCCAAGCAACGCCGCAGGCGCTATTTTTGGCCGCAACCCGAAGGGACGGGGCGATTTGGGCGCATTTCATCGTTGCTCGTTCCTTGTTTGGAGTGACCAAACCGCGTCGCTCGCACCTCGAACTGCATCCCAAATTGCCACCGTCGCACAAGCGAAAGGTTATTAAACAGGTTCTCTCAGTCAGCCGGGTTGTTAGGCGGCTTCGCGCGAAGCCCGTTTGCGCTCGTTTTCTTTCAAATGGCGCTTGCGGATGCGGATGGTTTGGGGGGTGATTTCCACCAGTTCGTCGTCAGCGATAAACTCCACGGCCCGCTCCAGGGTAAGCGCAATCGGCGACGTGAGCATGATCGCTTCGTCCTTGCCGGCTGCGCGGATGTTGGTGAGCTGCTTGGTCTTGATCGGGTTCACCACCAAATCGTTTTCCCTGCAGTGAATACCGATCACCATGCCCTCGTACAGGCGGTTGCCGGGGCTCACGAACATGCGACCCCTCTCCTGCAGTTTCCACAAGGAATAAGCCACCGCTTCCCCTTGTTGCGCCGAAACCAGGGTGCCGTTGCGCCGATCGGGAATTTCCGGTTTCATCGGGGCGTAGCCGTCGAACACATGGCTTGAGATACCGGTGCCGCGGGTCATGGTCATGAAATCTGATTGGAAGCCGATCAGCCCTCGCGCCGGAATCCGGTAATCGAGGCGCACGCGGCCCCGGCCGTCGGGCGCCATGTCCCTAAGTTCGCCGCAGCGCTGCCCCAGGGCTTCCATGACCGCGCCCTGGTTGGCCTCTTCCAC
>DATMDB010000097.1:0-2751 GCA_035558075.1 Burkholderiales bacterium | reverse complement strand
GCCGCTGTCAATGGCAAGCCAATCGAATTATCAGCGCAGGAAACTGCGGTGCTTGAAGCGCTGCTCAACCGCTTTGGCAGGGTGGTCAGCAAGGAACAAATGGTCGAACGGTTATACAACTACGACCATGATGTCGGACACAATGCAATCGAAGTGTACATTCATCGCCTGCGCAGGAAGATAGACGGCAGCGGAATCGCGGTGCGCACATTGTACGGCCGCGGTTACATGCTGGAAGATCAGCCCTCGAACTGAGGCTTCGCGCGAAATCGCCGCGTTGAAGCAATCACGCGGACTCGCCGAGCAGTCGCTTCACCTGCTCGAGCAATTCCTTGGTACCAAAAGGCTTGGTGACATAGGCGTCGGCGCCCAGCGCATAACCTTTGGCGATTTCCGCTGCGTGGCCCTTGGCGGTGAGGATGATGATTTTAGTTGCCTGGAAAGCTGCGTTTTCACGGATTGTCTGACATACATCGAAGCCGTTTCTCAAGGGCAGCATGACATCCAGCAGAATAAGATCTGGTTTGAAGGTTTCCACTTGTTGTAACGCCTCCTCTCCGTTATGCGCCACACTGACTGCGTAGCCGCAGTGCTCCATCAGGAATTCCAGCGAAATGACGATATGGGGCTCGTCATCCGCTATGAGTACTTTCTTGGTCATGGCTTGTAACGGCTTAGCTGGTGTTAGGTTTCCAGGTTTAGCTCGGGACTGGGAATCTCGAAATCGGATCCTGTTTTCAAAGGCAGGGTAAAGGAAAAAGTCGCGCCTTTGCCGAATTCGCTTTCAACCCATAATCTGCCGTTGAAGTGCTCGATAATGTGCCGGCTGATGGTCAAACCCAATCCTGTGCCCTGCGGTTTTTCGGTCAAGGTGTCCCCGACCTGGCGGAATTTTTCGAATACGATGTGCTGATCTCCGGGGCTGATGCCGGGTCCATTATCGTGCACATCCACCCGCAGTGATTGCGCATTCTGACGCAAACGGATGGAAACAAAACCCGCCTGCCTGTCGCAAAATTTGACAGCGTTGGAGAGCATATTGATGACGACTTGCATCAGCCGATCCCGGTCGACGCAAATCACGGGCATGTTTTCAGAAAGATATAATTCAAGCCTGACTTTGCTCTCCTTGAACAATTGGCTGGTTGCCGAGACTGCATCTTCAATAACCCCTTTGAGGTCCACTTCAGTGACGTTCCATTCGACGCTTCCCGATTCGATCTTGGACAAATCCAGAACATCATTGATAAGCCGTGTGAGCCTTTCGCTTTCCTTGACAATAATGTTCAGGAATTTGCTGCGTTCTGAAATATCCAGTTGCGGGTGGCCATGCAATATCTCAGACAAAGCGCGAATCGAAGTAAGCGGTGTGCGTAGTTCATGGGAAACGGTTGAAACAAAATCGTCCTTGAGTTTGTCCAGCTCCTTGAGGCGCTCGTTGGCTGCCCTTAACTCTGCGGTGGCAGTTTCCAGTTCGTGGGATTTCTGTTCCAGTTTGTGGCTGTAGGCGATGACCTGTGAAGTTTCATCGAGGATATTCATTACCTCGTCGATGCCTAGTGGTTCTTCTTCAACGACTGATGCCACCATCACCCGGGCTGAAGCGGCGCCGATAGCGCCCGCAAGCAAGGTTTCTGCGAAATTGACCAGGTCCGCGTCGGCTTTAATTTCGTTGATAGAACCCAATCCGCGCTGCCTGGCATAGGATGCAAAGGCTTCATCAGCCCCCTCCGGCCCAAGAAACCGTCCCAGCAGAGCGTACAACGCCGGAACCGAGGCAGTACCGCGCCAGAAACGGGAGCCGCCGGTTTCGCCGGTTTGCTTGAATACATCCACGAATAGCGTGGCCTGAGCTTGCTCGATAGCGCTGGGGCGGCCCTTGAGAGACACGCCCACATAAGCGCCGATATTACACAACATGCTCCAAATCATGGCATGAGTGATTTCGTCAAGACCGGCCAAGCCGAATAATTGTTGCGGCTTCAGCAAAGCAATGCCGAAAGGACCCAGCTCAAGAAAACTGATGGGCAGCCAGCCGGATTTGGCGAACGCGGGAAGAAGTAGGGTATAGCTCCATATCAGGAAGCCTATGCTCAATCCGGCGAGTGCCCCCATTCGCGTCCCGCCTTTCCAGAAGATCCCTCCTAAGATTACAGGCGCGAACTGCGCTACTGCAGCAAAGGAAACCAGTCCAATGGAAACCAACGCATAAGCTTCTCCGGCCAAGCGGAAATAACCGTAACCCAGCAGCAGCACCAGCACAATGGCTCCGCGCCGGATGCCAAGCAGCAGACTGCTCAAATCCCTGCGCTCGGTCAAGCGCAGCATCTTCATTCGAAGCAGCACCGGCATCGCTAGGTCGTTACACAACATAGTGCTGAGCGCGATGGTTTCAACGATCACCATGCCGGTGGCCGCAGACAGGCCGCCAATAAAAACCAGTAACGCCAGACCCTGCTGCCGTTGCGCCATCGGTACCGTGAGCACGAAAGTATCGGCATCCACGACATCTATTGGAAAATGCATCAACCCCCCGAAAGCCATGGGCAACACGAAAATATTGATGGCCAGCATGTAGAGGGGAAACAGCCAGATTGCCTTGTTCAAGTGGTTTTCGTCTACGTTTTCCACGACAGATACCTGGAATTGCCTTGGCAGAAACATGATCGCGAACATCGACAGTATCGTCAGCCAAACCCAGCTGCCGTAGCTTCCGGCGACTCCATCCAGGGGAGTAAGCAACGGTCGCAA
>DATMDB010000096.1:0-4147 GCA_035558075.1 Burkholderiales bacterium | reverse complement strand
AAGCGTGCGAAGAGCGAATCGCAGTGGCCGCGCTCGCACCAGAGCGGCAATACCGGCAACGATCAGGATCGCACCGAGTATCCCGAGCGCGGCGCCGGCGAGAAAGAATGGTGAAATTGCAAGATTTAATGACATGACACTTAGTCCAAAACCGAGTCGTCCAAAAATACACTAGGTTCGGTCAGCCGGTCTCCACGATTTCAAAATCGTGGGTGATGTCCGCCGTTTTTCCCAGCATGATCGAGGCCGAGCAGTATTTATCCGCTGAGAGGTGAATGGCCTGTTCCACTCGCTGCGGGTTCAGGCCTTTGCCGCTCACGATAAAGTGAAAGTGGATGCGGGTAAACACTTTCGGATCCTGCTGCGCGCGTTCAGCGGCGATTTCCACCACGCAGTCGCTAATGGGCTGGCGACTTTTTTTCAGGATGAACACCACGTCGTAGGCAGTGCAGCCGCCAGTTCCAAGCAGCATGGTCTCCATCGGGCGTGGGCCCAGATTACGTCCGCCGCCTTCCGGTGCGCCGTCCATCAGAATAGCATGGCCGCTTTCGGACTCTCCGAGGAAACTTACGTGTTCAACCCATTTGATTCGCGCTTTCATGCTGTTCCTTCTTCGGTATGAGCAGCGATTATCTCAAAATACGCGTTCGACAAGAATCTTGAGCTTATACCACAGCCATCCGCACACTTCATGCATGAAGAGATAGCTCTCGAGCAGCCCTTGCGGGTTTGGCAGATAAAGATCCGGCGGATCCGGCGGCAGGGTGGTAAAACCGGTGGGCGCCGGTATGACCGCGAATCCGGCAGCTTCAAATGCGAGTACGGCCCGGCGCATGTGCCATGCGTGAGTCACCAGATAAATGCGGTTGATTCCTGTTGTTTTGAGCGTGCTGCGGCTGGCCATGGCGCTTTCAAAAGTAGTATGTGACGCCGGCTCTTCCCAAGTTACGGGAACCTTAAAATCATTTACCAGCACGGATTTCATCTGCGCAGCTTCTGAAGTGGCGCCTTCCTGCCGCTTGCCTCCGGAAACCAGAATGGGGATTGCGGTCGCGCTATAAAGACGTGCAGCATAACGCAGGCGCTCCAATCCCAGGCGGTTTACGGTATCAGAGCCGTAATCAGGCGCTTGAAAATAAGTTCCAGCCCCAAGCACCACGATGGCTTGGGCTTTGTCCTGAGGGATCGGCTCTTGCATAGCAGTGGGTTCGATTAATTTTAATGCCCGAGCTGCAAAATACGGGGTGGATAAAAGGTAAAGCAAGGCCAATGTCAAGCCTAAAAGCAGCTTGCCAAGACGCGGACGGAGTTTGAGCAGAAACAACCCGGCTATACCCAGCAATAACAGGTTCAGCGGTGGCAGTAAAAACGCGCTGAAGAATTTGGTGCTCAACCACCCCATTTTTATCTAACCATTTATTTATAAATGAAAATACTTATTTCCATGAAGCATTTGATTGCATTGCACAAAAAAACTTGTGGAAAGGTTTAAAATGGAGCATAATATGAATGCGAGACGCTAATTTTGTAAGCGTTTGCGTGTTGTCTCCTCCACCCCTCCTCCTTTGGTGGAATTGAAGCGCAATCCCAAGTGATTGCGCTTTTTTTTGGGCATTTTTACTTGAGGTTTTGTTATTCTCCACGCTGGTAAAGACGAAGCAAGAAATTGATTGGTGCGCCGCAATAACTTCTCGGCTTTACGACTTGTTGGATAATCATTCATTGGCTCGCAGCGCTAGCTTAGGTATCGCTGCTATTGACGGTTTTACTCGTTTGACGTGGTGGTCAATCTAGCATAGAATTCGCGACTTTCTTTGCTGGGTTATCAATCATCCAAGGCGGCAGCTTGACGAAGACATTTTCGGCCAAACCGCATGAAGTCAAACGCGGGTGGTACTTGGTGGACGCGAACGGCAAGGTGTTGGGCCGTCTGGCGAGCGAGATTGCGCGCCGCTTGCGCGGCAAGCACAAACCCGAGTACACCCCGCATGTAGATACGGGCGATTATATCGTGGTGATCAATGCCGACAAGTTGCACGTTACCGGAAACAAGGCCGAAGCCAAAGCATATTACCGGCACAGCGGGTATCCCAGCGGGATTTACAGTATTAATTTCGCAAAATTGCACGCGCGTTTTCCGCGCCGTGTCCTGGAGAAAGCCGTGAAAGGCATGCTCCCCAAAGGCCGGTTGGGATACGCCATGTTGCGCAAACTCAAGGTGTACAGCGGGGCAAGCCATCCGCATAACCCGCAGCGGCCGCAAAAACTGGAAATATAAGGACCAATATGGTGGCGAACTACAATTACGGCACTGGCCGGCGCAAAAGCGCAGTGGCCAGAGTGTTCCTGAAACCAGGCAAAGGTGTCATTACCGTCAACGATAAGCTGGTGGATGAGTTTTTCTCGCGTGAAACCGGACGTATGATCGTGCGCCAGCCGCTGCAGGTGACTAATCATCTTGTTACTTTTGACATCATGGTGAATGTGCAGGGTGGCGGTGAATCGGGCCAAGCAGGGGCGGTGCGGCATGGCATTACCCGCGCGTTGATTGATTACGACGCTACGCTTAAGCCAGTCTTGAGCAAAGCGGGCTTGGTTACGCGCGATGCGCGTGAAGTGGAGCGCAAGAAAGTGGGTCTGCACAAAGCGCGGCGGCGCAAACAGTTTTCCAAGCGCTAAAGTATTTTTTTAAAGATAAAAAGCCGCCGCAGGCGGCTTTTTAATTGCCTTATCGGCTTGGGCTGTTTACCATCATGAGGTTTGTTGCAGATTAACAAGGGATTTATGCTGAAAGTCGGAATTGTTGGAGGCACCGGATATACCGGAGTCGAGCTGCTGCGCTTGCTCGTGCATCATCCTAAAGTGAGCGTGAGCGCGATCACTTCGCGCAGCGAGGCCGGGATGGAAGTTAGCGAACTGTTCCCGAGCTTGCGCGGCACGGTCGAGTTGAAATTTGTGGATCCCGCGGATGCGGAGCTGGATTCATGCGATGTGGTGTTTTTCGCAACCCCCAACGGCATTGCCATGCAGCAGGCGAAAGCTCTGTTGGATGCCGGCGTGCGGGTGATAGATCTAGCTGCTGATTTCCGCCTCAAGGATGCCGCGACCTGGGAAAAATGGTATGGTATGCCACATGCATGTCCGCAGCTGCTAAGCGAGGCGGTATATGGATTGCCGGAAATCAACCGCGATAAAATCAGGCAAGCACAATTGGTCGCGAACCCAGGATGTTATCCAACCGCGGTACAGCTTGGTTTTTTGCCTCTCATTGAGGCAGGTGTGGTAGATGCGGCGCATTTGATCGCCGATGCCAAATCCGGGGTCTCCGGCGCGGGACGCAAAGCGGAAATTGACACGCTGTTTGGCGAAGCGTCAGACAATTTCAAGGCCTACGGTGTTAGCGGCCACCGTCATTGGCCCGAAATCAGGCAGGGCCTGGCCTGCGTTGCAGGCAAGGAGGTGGGACTCACATTTGTTCCCCACCTTACTCCTATGATCCGCGGCATACACGCCACGCTTTATGCACGCTTGACACACGAAGTCGAGGTGCAAGCGCTGTTTGAAAAGCGCTACGCGGCGGAAGAGTTTGTGGACGTGCTTCCCCCAGGCAGTCATCCGGACACGCGCTCGGTGCGCGGAGCGAATTATTGCCGCATCGCCGTGCACCGCCCGCAAGACGGAGATACCGTGGTGGTGCTGTCGGTCATTGATAATCTGGTCAAAGGAGCGGCGGGACAAGCAGTTCAAAACATGAACATCATGTTTGAATTTCCAGAATCGGCGGGGTTGCATTATGCTGCGCTGCTGCCGTAATCATGTTCAAGGCGCTGAAGCGTAAATTCGGTATTGCGGCGCCGCGAATGGCGGTGCACGCGCAAGTTGCCTGGTATTGGCGTTGGCTGGGCATGGTACTGATGGTCGCGCTGATTTTGGTACTGGCTTGGTGGATGTACGACAGCGGCAGAAAATTTGCCGGATTTGACAGCGGCCAGGCTGAACGCGAAATGGCACGACAGGCCGAGCTCAACGCACGCCTGCAGATGGAAGACGCGGCGCTGCGCCAAGCAGTCGCGGCTAGCGAGCGCCAACTTCAGATTGAGCGTTCGACCTATGGGGATTTGGCAAAACAGGTAAAAGACTTAAGCGA
>DATMDB010000095.1:0-3725 GCA_035558075.1 Burkholderiales bacterium | reverse complement strand
CGGCGTTTTCCCGGTTCTTGATGAATACACCGATAATCTTGTACAGACCCGAGACCACGATATCGATTGCCTTGAACCCATACACGGGCGGGGCCAGAAACGCAAACAGCGGCTGCCGGCTGACAATTTCCAGCCCTGCCGCTTGGAGCAAAACCAGATGGTTCATTTTACCCCGGAATTTCACATGCGGCAGCAGGGAATAATCCCTTGGTGCGAGCTGATCAAACAACAGCAGCACTCCGGCCGGCTTTAGCGCGCCCGCGGCGGTTTTCAGCGCGTTTAATGCTGCCGTGTCGTCGATGATGTGATAAATGACGTCAAACAGGGTGACAATTGCATAAGGGCCGCCTATGCGCGCGGCGGCATCCGCCTGAGAAAGGTCGGCCTGCAGGAACGTATATTCCGGGAACCTCTCCCGCAGAAGGCTGACACTAGTATCGGATAGGTCTAGTCCCGTGAGTTCGCTTACGCCGAGCTCTTTCCAGAATGCCGCATAATAGCCGCTGCCGCAGCCGAGATCCAGCACGTTACACTGGGAGGGTTTTATATCCAACCGGCACAAAACCTCCAGCAGGCACTCGGTTCTGCGCCGGTAAATATACTCGTTGTAGCCGCGTCCCAGGGACCGGTGTCCCACCACCCCGAGGTCGGCGTCCGGCGTTACCCGTTGCTGCCAATAACTGAATTCATCGAATTTCATCAATTGGAGGGCACGGCTGGCTGGGCGTAAGGCCCGAGGTAGTCAACGATTATTTTTGATGGCGAGTCGGAGTTTATACGAGGCTTGACGGAGGATAAGCCCGGCAAGTCCCGCAGGAACCGCTCGAGTATTTGTTCATTATAAGCGCAAAGGATTGCCGTAGTAGCCAGCCCCTCTTGCCGTTCGGTCGCCTTGCGCATAAGCAGGGTGGGGATGCCGAGATACGACAGCTCTTCCTGGTTGCTGCCGCCGTCGGTGATGACAAAGCGGGCGCGCTGGATAAGCTGGACGAACTCCACATATCCCATGCGTGGCAGCAGCTTGATGTGCGGGTTGGATTCGAGCCGTGTAAGCATATCGAACTGGTTCAATTTTTTTCGCGTGGCCGGGTGCAGGACAAAAACCAGCGGATGCTGCACTGCGGCCATTTCCAGCAGGCGGATAATGCGGGCCAGCCGCCGCCGGCTGAAGATGTTCTCAAAACGATGGATGGACACGACGCCGAAGGTTTTTTCCGCGAAAGGCGCGTCGATTTTTTGCGGTACCGCGAGCGCGATTGCAAGCGCATCGAGCAGCGTGTTGTCTACGGTATTTATCCGCCTCGCGGAATATTTTTCCATGTTGTTGTAGGACCATTCCCCCGGGCAAAAAGCCAGATCGGACAACCTGAATACCGCGCGGCGGGTCAGCTCTTCGGGAAATGGATGAAAAATATTGCCGGATCGCAGCCCGGCCTCGATATGCGCTACCGTAAGGCCTCTCAGTTTGCCGACAACCGCCCCGAGAAGCGTCGAAAAAGTGTCGCCGTGGACCAGCATGACGTCATTCACGCCCGAACCTGGAACAAACTTATCCGTTTCACGCAGGCATTTCCATAAACAGCGCGCGAACCAGCTACCCATTTGCGCAATACCTGTAATTTCTTTTCCCTGATACAGATAACTGCGCCGTGTGTGAATGCCAAAATCGTTCAGCAGCTGTTCCATCGTTTCTTCATGCTGTCCGGTGAGCACCAGGCTGAACGGCAACCCGCGCCTTTCAATCTCCAGAATCACCGGCGCCATTTTTACCAGTTGCGCACGGGTGCCGATGAAACAGGAAATCATCGCTTGCTTACGCCCTGAATGATCTGATGCCGGGCCACAGTAAAGTCAACGCACCCAGCAGTTCGGACAATGTCACCCATAGCCGGAACAGCAGGCTCAGCATGATTGCATCATTGAGCGGGATGAATCCGGCAAGAATCCCGCTTGCCACCGCTTCTCGGACGCCGATCCCGCCAGGCGCAAACAGGGCAAGAAAGCCCAGGGTATTGCCTACTGCGTTGGCAAGCAGCATCGCAAAAACCAGTTCAGCGTTGAGGTCGGCGCCGAAAAAAGTGAAGTAAATGCTGGCAAAGCCCAGCCCGCTCAAGAGCCATACTCCCAGATACGCCAGCAACAATAAAAGATAGCTTTTTTTCGGAATACTCCGCCAGCTTTCGAATTGGTCTTTAAACCAGAGTTTGGGCGCCAGGAAATTAAACAGTCTGACCATATAGTCCTGGGACAGCATGACTACCGGAATGCTGACCATCCCCAGCAAGCCAATCGTCCACGCCCATTCTGTCCTGACAAGAACCGCCAGCACAACACAGGATAAAACAACAGCGGCATGCAGAAAAATTACCTGTTCATGGAAAGTTGCGAGCAGAGTGCTGTTGATGCGAATGCCTTGTTGCTTCATAAGTGTTGCACGCGCCGCCATGCCCCATACCTTCCCCGGAAAATACTTTCCCAGCGTGGTCAAAGCAAGATGTGAAACGCTCACTAGCAGGGGCAGTCGTGCTGATGTAGTGAGCGAGATGATTTTGCCCCAACACCACGCGGCATTGATCCAGAAAACAATCTGCAATACCACGGCGAGGGCCAAGTATGGCGCGGAGAACTGCAGCGGCGCCGTAAACTTATCGGACTGCTGCTGAAGATAATTGAATACAAAAGCCAGGCTCGCCAGTACAAACAGCACCAGCCAGGCATTTTTCAGGAATTTTAAGAGATTTTCCCGCGGCAGTGGGTCAGTTCGCTGCGGCAATGGTGGTCTCGATGGAATTGGATTCGCCCTTGTTGTCGGCCCAGCTCACGCTGACTTTATCGCCGGCCTTGGCGCCCTTGATTTTGAAACCGAGGAAGGGGTTCTTGGCTATCGCCTGGCTCCATTGCGCATCCAGCACCATCTTGCCGTTGAGTGTGGCTCTCACCTGCTTAATGAAGTGAACCGGGATTAGTTCGCCTTTTGCGTCCTTGCGCTGGCCGGTTTCCATGGGGTGGCTGACGAGCACCTTGATATCGGCGATTTCGCCCTGCATCTGTGCGCGGATTTTCATCGCCTCAGCCATAACGTTCTCCTTACGCGCCGCAACCGCCGATAGTAACCCTGACTTCTTTCGCCGCGGTGTAAACCTTGCCGTCGGCGTTCACCACCGCTCGAACCTTTGCCGATTCGCCCATTTTGATGTAGGTGGAGATGAACGCTTCCGCGCCGTTGTCAAACTCGAAGCTGGCGATCAGCGGGAAAGGGTTTTTCTCGGCGATGATTGCTATGGTTTGCGTGCCGGGAATTTTGCTGCTTACCTCGATCTGCACCCGCGCGCCGTTTTCGGCAAGGTCGGGGGCCTTGATCAGGATGTCGCTGCTCGGCGTGGCATCGGTTGCGCCAATGCCTTTCAGCGCATCGGCCAGCGCCCTGGCTTCAAAAGCCGGTTTGTTCCATGCGGCGGCCCAAAGGCTGGCCGGCTTGATAAGGCCGGCAACAAATGCCGCGGCAAGCGTGCCGGCACTTTGCATGAATGTCCTACGCAGCTGATCCATAAGCCTGTTCGCTCTTGAACATAATAACCCGATAAGCCTTGTGCGGTTATGTTATCGCAAATCCCGGATCATGGGCATGCGCTGGAAATCAGGGAACCTCTGATTAAGTCCTCCCGGAGCGCGTTTCTGGCGCAGTGCGGATGATTGCTAGGCGCGCGACGAAGGTGCCTAGCCGT
>DATMDB010000094.1:0-4616 GCA_035558075.1 Burkholderiales bacterium | reverse complement strand
TATCCGACGTCTCCCAAATGTGCTCCGGGTTTGACTGCTTCTATTCCCCGCCACATGCACTGATAGGTAACTTCGCACAAACGTTTTGCCTGGATCGACGGCTCACCAATGCAGAACATGCGGCTGGTATCGCCATGATAGCCGTCCTTGATGACCGTGATATCAAGGTTGATGATGTCTCCGGATTTCAGTTTTTTGTCGCCCGGGACGCCATGGCATACTACGTGATTGACCGAAGTGCAGATGGAGCGCGGATAGGGCGTATAACCTGGCGGGGCATAATTGAGCGGAGCGGGAACGGTATGTTGCACGTTGACCATGTAATCGTGGCACAGGCGATCTAATTCGCCGGTGGTAATTCCCGGCTTGACGAATGGCGTGATGTAATCCAGCACTTCTGCAGCGAGCTTTCCGGCAACACGCATCTTGTCGATTTCATCCGGGGATTTGATGCTGACCGCCATGTTCGCTTCTTGCTGAAAAATTCAAGAATAGTGGAACGCGTTGAATAAGGCAATTTAAGCGTCATTCCGCTAAATGCATGTGCTACAAAAATGCCCGTGATTACGTTGTTGTTGAGCGCCTAATGCGTAAAATGTTAGAATTAAAAATCAGCTTGGCTTTAACGACAATATCAGTTTCCAGCCAAACTGAAAATTCCCACACCCGCCAGGTACAGGGTGCTCGTTCGCGAGTGATGATTTTTAGGCGGGTGGAGGCCCGGAGCCTCCGAGGACTTAATCAGAGGCTCCTTAACCCTTGCAGGAGAGCTTTGTCATGTCAGTCACCATGCGGCAGATGTTGGAAGCCGGGGTTCATTTCGGACATCAAACCCGATACTGGAACCCGAAAATGGCCCCTTATATCTTCGGCCATCGCAACAAAATTCATATCATCAATCTGGAAAAATCCCTGGTGCTGTATCAGGAGGCGCTGAAATTTTTGCGCCAGCTGGCAGCCAACAAGGGAACGATCTTGTTGGTTGGCACCAAGCGCCAGGCACGGGAAATCATAAAGGAAGAAGCATTGCGCTGCGGCGCGCCTTACGTAGATTACCGCTGGCTTGGCGGCATGCTGACCAATTTCAAAACCGTCAAGCAGTCCGTTAAGCGCCTTAAAGACATGGAAAGCATGGTGCAGGATGGCTCTCTCGACAAGTTGCCCAAGAAAGAGGCGCTCGGCTACCAGCGCGAAATGGCGAAACTCGAACGCAGCCTCGGCGGCATCAAGGACATGAACGGCCTTCCGGATGCTTTATTCGTGATTGATGTCGGCTATCAAAAGGGCGCGGTGGCCGAAGCCAACAAGCTCGGCATTCCGGTGGTTGGCATAGTGGATACCAACCACAACCCGGAAAGTGTGACTCACGTGATACCCGGCAACGACGATTCGAGCCGTGCCATCCGCCTCTATGCGCGCGGCGTGGCCGGTGCCATTCTGGAAGGGCGCAGCCAGATAATCCGCGAAATCGTCAGTGATGAATTCGTCGAACTCGAGTCCACAGAAGAGCAGTCTTCGCGATAAGCAAAAAGGGGCGTCAGCCCCTTTTTTTTTAAATTGTACGTTGGAGAGTGGAGCATGGTGCAAATTACCGCAAGCATGGTGAAGGAATTACGCGAAATTACCGGCCTTGGCATGATGGAGTGTAAAAAAGCGCTCGCTGAAGCCAACGGCGACCTGAAAGGCGCGGAAGATTTGCTGCGCATCAAAAGCGGGACGAAAGCAGGCAAGGTGGCGGGTCGTATCGCTGCGGAAGGCGCAGTGGCGGCCTATGTGAGCCCGGACGGCAAAACTGCTGCGCTGGTTGAAGTAAACTGCGAGACCGATTTCGTGGCTAAGGATGCCTATTTTGCGGATTTTGTCAAAACCCTGGCGCAACACGTAGTGCAAATCAATCCGCCAAATAATGAAGCGCTCGCTGAAACTAAACTCGAATCGGGAGAGACGGTAGAGGGCGCACGCAAGGCGCTGGTGATGAAGCTCGGGGAAAACATTCATGTGCGCCGCTTCGCCCGTGTGCAGACCTCCGGGCATGTGGCCTGCTACTTGCACGGGAATAAGATCGGCGTGCTGGTGGATTACCAGGGCGGGGATGAAGCTTTAGGCAAGGATTTGGCGATGCATATTGCCGCGAGCAAGCCGCTTTGCATATCCAAACAACAAGTGCCGGCTGAGATCATCGCCAAAGAACGTGAAATCTATAAGGCTCAGGCAGCCGAGTCGGGAAAACCCGCAAACATTGTCGAGAAAATGGTGGAAGGCAAAATTGCCAAATATCTTGCCGAAATCACTTTGCTCGGCCAGCCTTTTGTCAAAGACTCCGAGCAAACCGTGGAGAAGCTGCTCTCGGCGAAGGGTGCCAAAGTGGATGCATTTTATCTTTTTGTGGTGGGCGAGGGTATCAAAAGAAAGAGCAGCGATTTTGTCGCCGAAGTGATGGCGCAGGTCGGGCAGGGGTAGCCGTGGCTGCCCCGGCATACAGACGCATCCTGCTGAAACTCAGCGGAGAGGCGCTGATGGGGGACGATAGTTACGGCATCAACCGCGCCACTCTCGAGCGCATCGTCTCGGAAATCAACGAGGTGGTGAAGCTGCGGGTGCAGGTCGCGATAGTGATCGGCGGAGGAAACATCTTTCGCGGAGTGGCCCCGGGGGCATCCGGTATGGACCGCGCCACCGCGGATTACATGGGCATGCTCGCCACCGTCATTAACGCGCTGGCGTTGCAGGACATGATGCGCCAGGCGGGTCTCAACGGCCGCGTGCAATCGGCGCTCAACATCGAGCAGGTGGTCGAACCTTACATACGCGGCAAGGCGATGCGTTATCTGGAAGAGGGAAAAGTGGTGATATTCGCCGCTGGAACCGGTAACCCGTTTTTTACCACCGATACTGCTGCTGCGCTGAGAGGCATGGAAATGAACGTGGACATCGTGCTGAAAGCGACCAAGGTGGACGGCGTTTACACCGAAGACCCGAAAACGCATTCCGATGCCATGCGCTACCAGAAGCTCTCATTTGACGAAGCCATCACTAAAAACCTTAAAGTGATGGACGCCACTGCGCTTACCCTGTGCCGCGACCAGAAACTGGCCGTCAATGTATTCAGCATTTTAAAGCCGCAGGCTTTAAAGCGCGTAGTACTGGGTGAAGATGAAGGCACACTGGTGCACTGTTGACCATTAAGCTGGGCTATAATCGCCGCAACCGCTAAGGAAACCGCATGACCGTAGATGTAAAGAAATCCGCAGAGCAGAAAATGCACAAGACCCTCGAGACACTTAAAACCGATCTCAGCAAGGTGCGGACGGGTCGTGCGCATTCCGGTATTCTCGACCACGTGCGGGTGGACTATTACGGCACGCAGATGCCGGTCAATCAGGTGGCCAACGTGACCCTGGTCGACGCCCGCACTATCAGTGTGCATCCTTGGGAAAAAAAGATGGTGAGCGTCATCGAAAAAGCGATCCGTGAATCCGATCTCGGCCTTAATCCCGCGACGGCGGGCGACGTGATACGCGTGCCGATGCCGCCGCTTACCGAGGAACGCCGCAGGGACCTGATAAAAGTGGTGAAACACGAGGCGGAGAACGCGCGGGTCGCGGTGCGTAACATCCGGCGCGATGCCAACAATATGTTGAAGGAGCTCCTTAAGCAAAAAACCGTTTCCGAAGACCAGGAGCGGCGCGCGCAGGACGAAATACAAAAACTTACCGATCGTTTCATCTCTGAAATCGACAAGGCGCTGCAAAGCAAGGAAACCGACCTGATAGCGGTGTAAGCCAGTGAACTTATTTCCCAATTCAACCAAGGAAATTCCCCAGACCCGGAAAATTCCGCGCCATATCGCGATCATCATGGACGGCAATGGCAGATGGGCCAAACAGCGTTTCCTGCCGCGTGTGGCCGGACACCAGCGTGGAGCTGAAGCGGTAAGAGAAGTCACCAAGGCCTGTGCTGAGCAGGGGGTCGAGTTCCTCACGCTGTTCGCTTTCAGCAGCGAAAACTGGCGCCGCCCTCAGGAAGAAATCTCGGTGCTGATGCAGTTGTTCGTGCTGGCGCTGGAACAGGAAGTCGCCAAGCTGCATGAAAACAACATCCGCTTCAAAGTGGTGGGCGACATCAACCGTTTCGAGCCGCGGCTTATTAAACTGATTCGTGAAGCGGAAGCGCTTACCGCAAACAATACCATGCTCACGCTGACCGTAGCCGCGAACTATGGCGGACGCTGGGACATCATGCAAGCGGTGAAGCGCATGCTCCTGGACCGTCCAGAACTTGCAAAAAGCTTTAACGAAAACGATCTTGCGCCTTACCTGGCGATGCATTATGCGCCGGAGCCGGATCTTTTCATCCGCACTGGCGGCGAACAACGCATCAGCAATTTCATGTTGTGGCAGATGGCTTATAGCGAAATGTATTTTACCGAGACGCTGTGGCCTGATTTCAATTCGCAATCCCTGAATCTCGCCATATTATCCTACCAGCAACGCGAACGACGCTTTGGCCGCACCAGCGAGCAGCTCGAAGAGGCACGGTTACCCGCAGCAAAAGCTGATGCGGTGGCTTTGGCCAAACCGCTGCGGCGCGCCAAGCAAAATGTTTAAGACTCGCGT
>DATMDB010000093.1:0-9455 GCA_035558075.1 Burkholderiales bacterium | reverse complement strand
GCCAAGGCAATGATCGGCGCGCGCAGGGGAGACAATGTGGTGTGGAAACGCCCCGCAGGGGATCTGGGGCTGGAAGTTATTGCGATTCGCTATGCGCGCGATTGAGGACATGCAGGTGGTTGTCCCGGGCGCTGAGCGCGGCGTTATGCTATCTTCAAATCTATCGCGTCAAAATAAGACACGCTATCGATGAATCTCGTTGCGCTGATCGCGGCGCTAGCACTCGAACAGTTCCGCCCGCTTGGCCCACACAACCCTATTTACGCCTGGGCTACCCGCTACGCCGATTTCCTGCAACGCCGCTTTAATGCCGGCGCGACCCATCAAGGAATAATTGCCTGGCTTGCCGCATTACTTCCTGCGCTCATTGTTGCCGGCGCAGTCTACTATTTTCTGCACAAGCTCCATCCTTTCCTCGGCTGGCTGTGGAATGTGGCGGTACTCTACCTTACCATGGGTTTCCGCCAGTTCAGCCACACTTTCACTCTCATCCGTAAGGCGCTGCACGATGGCGATTTGCAGCAAGCAAGGGAGTTGCTGGGTAAATGGCGCACAGAAAACACGGCTCAATTTTCCGCCAACGAAATTGTGCGAGTGGTGATTGAGGAAGGCTTGGTTTGTTCACATCGCTACGTGTTTGGCATGATTTTCTGGTTTGCGGTGCTGCCAGGCCCGCTGGGCGCGGTGTTGTACCGCTTTGCATTCATCTTGAGTCAAAAATGGGGCAGCCGCGATGACCCGCAATTCGCAGCGTTTGGCAAATTCGCCGTGCAAATATTTGAAGCTATCGATTGGTTGCCGGTGCGGCTTACCGCAACCAGCTTCGCCATCGTTGGCGATTTTGAAGACGCGGTGTACTGCTGGCGCTCGCAAGCCATGTCCTGGCTTAATCCTGCGCAGGGGATCATCCTTGCCAGCGGCGCCGGTGCGCTGGGCGTGCGCCTGGGAGAGCCGCTGCATCAACACGAGGGCCTTAACTATCGTCCAGAGCTTGGGGTCGGCGACGAGGCCGATGTCGCGCACCTGGAAAGCGCCATCGGCCTGATATGGCGCGCCGTGGTGTTGTGGCTGCTGGTATTGCTGATGATCAGTCTTGCGAGCTGGGCCGGCAGCTAAAAGGCCAGTTACTTGAACTTGTAATACTGCTGGTTGAGAAATGCCGCGACGTGCTCTTCATCTTCCGGGAACAGACCGGCGTTGGTGTTGGCGCTGCAGGCGCCGATTCGTACGAGCAGCTGCTGCGGCGTTTTGACGATGCGGTTGGGACGGGTGTAAATCTTCGATCCGTCCCCGCCAAACATGGAAATATGGCAGGCCCTGCAGGATTTCTCCTCCAGGTTCTTGCCGATCTTCGGGTCGCCATTAGGGAAAGAATCGGCTGCGGCCGGCAATGCGACTAACAGCAGCAGGAGCACCACAAAGCGGCAGTTCATGGGGTCTTCCTCATCGCAATAACCGGACTACGCTAATTATGTGTTGCACCCTGCAGCCGAGCGATTCGCAAAGCTGCAGGGGGGTGGGAGTCGTAAAACGCGGAATGCAGCGGGTCGGGCGTGAGCGTGGAGGCATTGTCCTTATAGAGTTTCGCCAGTGCCTTCACTAGATCGGAAGCGCTAGCATACTGCGCGGCGTATTGGTCCGCCTCGTATTCATGCAGCCGTGAATAAGCGCTCAGCAACGGCTGCAGCGGGAAAGTGAATACCGGCGTAATGATGAAAAACAGCAGCAGCGCCATGCTGGTTGAAGGCGTGGTGACGTTGAGGCCTTGGTAAAACCAGGGCTTGTTTATCAGCACGCTCAAAAGCCACAGAAACGCCAGGCTCACGGCAAAAGTCCAGAGCATGCGCTTGATGACGTGATAAAGCTTGTAATGGCCCAGTTCGTGCGCCAGAACCGCCTCGATTTCAACGGGCTCCAAGCGGGAAAGCAGCGTGTCAAAAAACACGATGCGCTTGCTTTTGCCGAAACCGGTGAAATAGGCGTTGCCGTGATTGCTGCGCTTCGAGCCGTCCATCACAAACAGCCCTTGTGACTTGAAGCCGCATTTGGCGAGCAGTTGTTCCACCCGCGTTTTCAATTCCGGGTTTTCCATCGGCGAGAATTTGTTGAACAGCGGTGCGATGTAGGTGGGATAAATCGCCAGAATCAGCAGGTTGAAAGCCACCCACGCAAGCCACACGTAGAACCACCAGTTATTCCCCATTTTCGCCATCAGCCACAGCACGCAGAACAAAAGCGGCACTCCGAACGCTGTGGCGAGCAGCGCTTGTTTCAGCAGGTCCACGACAAACAGGACAGGGGTCATCTGGTTAAAACCGAAGCGCGCCTCGATGACAAAAGTGCGGTAAACATTCATCGGGATTTCTACGATGCTGACAATCAGTGCCACGCTGATGATTAGCGCCAAGCCGAATGCCAGGCCATCTCCCAGCCATCCGGCCCACCAATCGCTGAGTATCTGAAGTCCGCCGCCAAGAGTAAACGCAAGCAGCAATAGTGCATCGATGACTGCGTGCGCCATGTGCAGCCTGGTTTTGGCGCTGCTGTAATCGGCGGCTTTCTGGTGCGCTGGCAGATTGATTTGCGCCGCAAACTCTTGCGGCACATTATCGCGGTGCATCCGGATGTGGTGGATATGGCGGACTGACAGCCAAAGCCGCATCGCGGTGGTCAGCGCCAGGGCGGCCAGAAAAACGACGGTAAAGGTGTGCATGCGTTCAGTTCAAGTGACGGAAGACGTGCCCTTATGACACAATAAGCGCTTACAAATTCAAAAACACATTATGGCACAAGACGCAAACCATCTCATCTGGATTGACATGGAAATGAGCGGGCTCAATCCGGAGACTGACAAAATCCTGGAAGTCGCGCTGGTCGTGACGGATAGTAACTTGAACACCGTGGCGGAAGCGCCGGTGCTGATCGTGCGCCAGCCCGCTGCTTTGCTGGGAGCGATGGATGAATGGAACAAATCCACGCACGCCAAAACGGGGCTGATAGACAAGGTTAAGACTTCAAACCTGAGCGAAGCCGAAGTCGAGGCGCGGCTGATCGCCTTCTTGAGCCAGCACGTGCCAACCAAGGCGTCCCCTATGTGCGGTAATTCGATCTGCCAGGACCGGCGTTTCCTGGCGCGCCACATGCCGCAACTGGAGGCGTATTTTCATTACCGTAACCTCGATGTCAGCACCTTGAAAGAACTGGTGAAGCGCTGGAAGCCTGAGCTTGTGGGCGGAATTCCCAAGCAAGGCAAGCATGAAGCACTCGCTGATATTTACGAATCTATCGAGGAAATGAAATATTATCGCGAGCATTTTATCAATCGTTAATTTTCCCGCCTCTTCAATCCGACTCGACCCCCTCCTCATGGAACAGCAGCAAAATCCGCACCGCTACAGCGGCATTACCATGTTGGTCATCGCATGGCTGCTGGTTTTCGGGATGGTGTACTGGTATTTCGGCGGCTGGGAGCAGCGCCAGTTTAATCCTAATCCGCAAGCGCTTGTGCAGCAGCAAAGCGGTGAGCTGGTGTTGCAGCGTAACCGTGATGGGCATTATATCGCGGACGGAAAAATTAACGGCGCCAAGGTCACTTTCCTGCTGGATACCGGGGCGACCCAGGTCGCGCTCCCATCGCAACTTGCGCGACGGCTTGGACTAAAACGTGGCGCTGCGCTAACGCTCCACACGGCGAACGGCAATGTAGTTGGTTATCAGACGCGGCTTGCCAACGTGAGCCTTGGGCCGATTGAATTGCACGATGTCAGCGCGGTGGTTAGCGACGGCATGGATAGCCAAACCGTATTGCTCGGCATGAGTTTCCTCAGACGCCTGGAATTTACTCAGCGCAACGAGCATTTGATTTTGAGGCAGTCCGCATCGAGCACGGCTCGTTAGTCGCGGTTGTTTAGGGAGAAAGTCAATTTGCAGGAAGTGGCTGTCATCGGCCTGAGCGGCGATGGGGAGCGCATAGCGTACCGCATGCATGCGAGCGGGCTGCACCTCGCCGCGCATGATCCTGACTCCGCGAATTGCATCCGGTTTGCCGAAGCATGCGCAATTCAAGCTTGCCGCACCTTGGAGGAGCTGACCTCTTCCGTGTCCAACCCGCGCAGGGTTTGGCTGATGCCGGGAGCGGCTGCGTGCTTCGAACCCCTTGAGCCGCTCGTTGAAACGGGGGACATTGTCGTGGATTGCGCCGTCACTCATTACCAAACTGCAGTGCGTCGCGCCAAGCTAATGGCTGAACGGGGCATCAGACTGATTGATGCCGGAGTATCCGGCAGCGGGGAGCACTATGCGCTGATGCTGGGAGGGGAAGCGCAGGCGATCGAACAGCTGAAACCTTGTTTGCAGGCAATCTCGCCAGGACGCTGGCTGCATTGTGGGCCAAGCGGTTCCGGCCATTTCGTGGAGCAGGTGCATCAGCACATCGAACAGAGCGTGGCGCAAACCTTGACACAAAGTTTGGCGGCAGTAAAAAAAAGTGGGAGTTTCGCCGTCGACCTGTCTGCAATGGCGCAAATCTGGCAGCGTGGCAGTGTGGTTCATGCCGGCATGCAGGAACTGGTCTTGGGCTTTCTTAACGAAACAGATGTTCTCTCGCGGATTACATCGAACAACCCGCAAGAGTTGGCAACTTTATGTCAGCAGCTGACTCCGGCACTCAATCTGGCGCTCGCCTTGCACTACGCGGGTCAGGGTTCCAACCTGTTCCAGCAGCAGATTGCCGTGATGCTGGGCGCCCCTGCGCAGCACAAGCCAGACTGAAGACGGTGCCCCACAATTACTCCAGGTTGATCTCACCGTCGAACTTGACGTCTAGCTTGAGCCGACCGATGCGCAAGTTCATGTTCACCGGTAACGTTTCATTGCCGGAGATCATCCCTTGCGCCCGCGCTTTACTTACTGCCTGCTCGATTTCGTGCTGCGATTTCACGCCGACCATTTTCAGGAATTTGCGGATGCTTAAATTAAAGGTTTCTTCGTTCATGATGGCCCTCGTGATTTGGAAACGGTATTACAAGACTATCACTTATCGATTGAGTTTGTAGTAATTGATTAAGCCGTTGGTTGAAGCATCGTGCGAGTCGGTTTTGTCGCTCGCGGAGAGTTCGGAGCGGATACGCGCCGCAAGCCGTTTGCCGACCTCCACTCCCCATTGATCAAAGGAGTTGACGTTCCAGATCACCCCCTCGACAAACACCTTGTGTTCGTAAAGCGCAATCAGCGAGCCCAGGGTTTTCGGGTCCAGTTTTTTGAACAAAATGGAATTGCTGGGTTGGTTTCCGGGAAACGTCTCGTGTTTCGCCCGTTGTTCTGATTTTTCTGCGGACACGCCTTGAGCGCCTAGCTCGGCTTTTATTTCGCTTTCGGTTCCGCCTTGCATCAGTGCCTCGCTCTGCGCGAAAAAGTGCGAGAGCAGCACCGCATGGTGGTCGTTCATGGGATTATGAGTTTCGCAAGCAGCAAGAAAATCCGCCGGGACGAGCCGCGTGCCCTGATATAACAGTTGATAGAAGGTATGTTGCCCGTTGGTTCCCGCTCCCCCCCAGATGATGGGAGCGGTCGCATAGTCCACGGGTTCACCTTCACGGGTCACCCGTTTGCCGTTGCTTTCCATTGCCAATTGTTGCAGGTAGACAGGTAAATAACGCAAATATTGGTCGTAAGGCAGCACGGCATAAGTCTCTGCGCCGAAAAAGTTGTTGTACCAGACGCCAAGCAGCGCGAGGATCACCGGCATATTTCTGGCAAACGGGGCGCTTGAGAAATGTTCATCCATCAGACTAGCGCCGCCAAGCAACTCATTAAAATTATCCATGCCTATGCTGATTGCCACCGGCAGGCCGATTGCCGACCACACCGAGTAACGCCCGCCCACCCAGTCCGACATTTTGAACACGTGGTTTACGGGAATGCCGAATT
The DNA here is from genome assembly GCA_035558075.1 of Burkholderiales bacterium. Classification (GTDB taxonomy): domain Bacteria; phylum Pseudomonadota; class Gammaproteobacteria; order Burkholderiales; family JAHFRG01; genus JAHFRG01. The sequence goes on along the minus strand of DATMDB010000093.1, from coordinate 3,527 downwards.
TGGTGGCCTCGTGTGGATTTGCGGATACGGCGGCGAAATGCTTGGATGTCGCTTCGCTAGGTAATCGCGCAAGCAGCCATTGCCGCGCTGAATTGGCGTTGAGCAGCGTTTCCTGGGTGGCAAAGGTTTTTGAAGCGATGATGAACAGCGTGGATTCCGGGTTGAGCGGCTTGAGCGTTTCGGCAAGATGCGTACTGTCTACATTGGAGACAAAGTGCACCCTGAGATACGGGCTGCCATAGGGTTTCAGCGCCTCGCATGTCATCAGTGGGCCAAGATGCGAGCCGCCGATGCCGATATTGACCACATCTGTAAAAGGCTTGCCGCTGTGCCCCACGGCGTTGCAGCCGCGTACTGCGTCGGAAAATCTGCGCATATGGTCGAGGTTTCTTTGCACCTCTCGCATGATATTTTTCCCGTGCAGGTTCAGCGGCTTCTGCGAGGGATTGCGCAGAGCGGTATGCAAAGCGGCGCGGTTTTCGCTGGTGTTGATTGTTTCCCCGTGGAACATTTTATCCATCCAGCGTTTGACCCCGGCCTGCTCGGCAAGCGCGAGCAGGAGGAGCACCGTCTCTTCGGTGATCAGGTTTTTCGAATAATCCAGCAGTATGCCGTTTAGGCGCAGCGAGAATTTTTCAAAGCGTTGCGGATCATTTTCAAACAACTCCCGCATATGGCGCTGCGCCATGATTTTCTGGTGTGATTCTAAGGCTTTCCAGGCGGAAGATCGGGTAAGCGCGGACATAGTTTGTGCTGGCGCCGGTTGAAGGGTTCTGCGTAAAACGTAAAACCGGTTCCGCGCCATTTTACGTGCTTTTGGACTTTTTACCTACAAGGAACCTCTGATTAAATCCCACGCGGTTGCGACGGCAATAAAAAGCCCCCGTTTTGGTTCGGGGGCTTTGCAGGCTTGGGGTGAAACTTAAGCTTGCGCTTGAGCTGGTTTTTTCTTGCCGTGGCTGGCTTGGCTGGTCGCGGCGGCAACGCTGGCTTCGGTCAACTCCGCGACTTGCTTGGCAGCCTTGGAAATACTGCCGTAGGCGGAATTGGCAGCAGCCATTGCTGATTTAAAAGCGGCAACTGCGACGTCGGAGCCTGCCGGTGCTGATTTCACGGCTTTGTCCAGGGCGGCGACCATCGCTTTGTTGAACTCGGCGAAGCGCTCTTCGAACAGCTTGGTGATTTCAGTTTGGGTTTGGCTCGCCACTTCATACAGGCTGCGCGAAAAGCCCAGGGTTTTTTCAAGCATCGGCTCAGCGATAACGGATTGCAGGGCCATGACTTCCTGCGCGTCCTTTGCTGCGATCAGCGCCTTTGCGTTGGTAGTGTTTTCCGCCAGGATGCTTTTGGCGGCTGCCAATTGCAGATCAATCAAACGCTCAGCAGCTTGCAGGGTGGCAGCGGTGATTCCCACTGCAGTTTCGAAGTTGCCTTTGTTGGCAGCAACCAGTTGTTCAGGTAGGTTAAACACGGTTTTCTCCTAAATTAAGTAATCAAAGCAATTAAAGGGTGAGGCTTCTGCAGCGATGCCTTCGGTCGGCATATGCTGCATTGCATCAATTATGCATTTTACTGATTTAATAGGTTATGTCAACATATTTCTATAAACGATTTTGTGCTGCAACAATAAAGTTGGGCTAATATCTAACAAAACAAGCATTTTTCAAAGGGTTAGCTACTGAAAACGTGTTTAAAGCTCTAGGAAACGCCTTGCTCAGCTTGTTTCACCCGAAAATTCTGGGGCTAACCTTGCTGCCGGTTTTGCTTGCTTTCTTCCTTTGGGGCGGGCTCACGTGGTGGTTCTGGCAGGATTGGGTGACAGGGGTAAATCAGCTGCTCGCCCAAACCCCGGTGGATGAATATCTGCTGCGCCACGAAATTCATTGGCTTGCGGCTTCTGTGACTACAGTGCTGCTGATCTTGCTGTTGTTTCCGGTGATTTTGGTGACCGCGTTATTGGTAACTTCCGTGCTGGCGATGCCGGTAATGGTTAAGCACGTAGGCACGCGTGATTTTCCGCGGCTTGAGCAGAAACACGGCGGCACGGTTCTCGGCAGTGTCTGCAATGCTTTGGTGGCGACCGTGATATTTATCCTGCTGTGGATGGTGACGCTGCCGCTTTGGCTGTTCGGCCTGCCTGCTGTGGCGCTGCCCGTGCTGCTATCGGCTTATTTGAGCCAGCGCCTGTTTCGCTACGACGCGCTGGCAGAGCACGCGAGCCCCGAGGAGTTCAAGCGAATACTGGAACGCGCGGGCGCGCGGCTGTACCTGCTGGGGGTAATACTGGCTCTTATCCAGCTTGTGCCGCTGCTCAACCTGTTTTCGCCAGTCTACATCGGCCTTGCCTACATCCATTTTTGCTTGGCGGAATTGCAGCGAATCCGAAGCGAACAAGTATAAGCATGGCGCGAACCAAAAACCAAGTAAGCGACTACTTCGACCGTTCACTGCAAGAATTTTCTGGTCAATCGGCAATCCAGCTTGACTGGAACCGGAAGGCTGCAAGTCTACATGCGCTCGAATACCGCGGCGATGCCCTGGCCGCCGCCGATGCACATGGTGACCAAGCCATAACGCCCGCCAATGCGCTGCAATTCATACATGGCCTTGATGGTGAGAATGCAACCGGTGGCGCCGATGGGATGGCCCAAAGCAATCGCGCCGCCGTTGGGATTGACTTTCTGCGGATTCATCCCGAGTTCCTTGCTTACACCCATCGCCTGGGCCGCAAAAGCCTCGTTGGACTCGATGACATCCATCTGCTCCAGCTTCAACCCGGCTTTTTCCAGCACTTTGCGCACCGCCGGTACCGGCCCCATGCCCATGATTTTCGGATCCACTCCGGAATGAGCGTAAGCAAGCAACCGCATCATGGGCTTGAGCCCTCTTTTTACAGCGGCGTCTTTTTCCATCAGCACCACGGCCGCTGCGGCGTCGTTGATGCCCGAGGCATTGGCAGCAGTGACCGTACCGTTTTCCTTCTGGAAAACTGCCCTAAGCTTGGCCATGCCTTCCATGCTGGCGTCGCTGCGCACATGCTCATCGGTATCGAACATGACCGGGCCTTTTTTGGTCTTGAGTTCGGTGGGAAGAATTTGCTCCTTGAAGTAACCCTTGCTGATCGCATTGGCGGCACGCTTGTGGCTTTCGACGGCGAACGCATCTTGCTCGGAACGGGAAAGCTTGCAGCGTGAGGCCACATTTTCGGCGGTGACGCCCATGTGTATGGTATCGAAAGGATCGGTCAGCGCGCCAATCATCATGTCTATCACGCCGCCGTCATTCATGCGCTGTCCCCAGCGCAGGCTTGGCATCATATATCCGCCGCGGCTCATGCTTTCTGCGCCGCCCGCCACCGCTGCGTCTATGTCACCAAGCAAAATGTGTTGAGAAGCGCTGACGATGGCTTGCAAGCCGCTGCCGCACAAGCGGTTCAAGGTCAAAGCCGGGGTCTCTTGGGGTAGGCCGCCTTTAATACAAGCCACGCGGGCGAGATACATGTCCTTGGCCTCGGTATGTATCACGTT
>DATMDB010000092.1:0-2434 GCA_035558075.1 Burkholderiales bacterium | reverse complement strand
CGTAAAATCTTTAGCACCGCGTCTGCGATATCCGGATCTTCACCAGACAGCAATTGCGCTCCAGACTGCACAATCGTCACGCGACTGCCGAAGCGGCGAAACATCTGGCCAAACTCCAGTCCGACATAACCGCCGCCAACTACCAACAAGTGCTGCGGCACCGCATCCAATTCCATAATGCTGGTGCTATTCAGGTATGGAACCTCGCTCAACCCTGCAATTTCTGGCACTGACGGCCGGCATCCCGCATTGATAAATATCTGGTTTGCAGAAAGCGCAAGTTCACCGCCAGCCTTTTTTCCCACGCGAATTGTTTTCGGTCCAGTAAACTCTGCCTCACCAAATATCAATTCTAACTTTTCAGTTTTTTCAATTCTGGCTTGACTTCCGTTGCGAAAGCTCTCCACGATCGCACGTTTGCGTTCCCGCACTCTTGCCAGGTCAATTTTCAACTCACCGGTGTGCACGCCATAGTCCGCGCCCCGTCGCGCCAGGTACGCAACACGCGCGCTCGCGACCATGGTCTTCGTGGGTGTACATCCTTCGTTGATGCAAGTTCCCCCGACATGTTCGCGTTCCACAAGAGCGGTATGCATCCCGGCGCCCGCCAGCGCCTGGCATAGCGGCGTCCCACCCTGACCGGAACCGATGACGATGGCATCAAAATTGTTCGAAGCATCCGAAGCCATTGCTTCTCCTCAGCAAAACCATCTCGCCCGCATTTTTGGTTCACTTCTCAAAACCGCTTGCTGACTCGAGTCATGTCATAACCCTTCCACGTTGCCGCGCCCTCCGAGCATTGTCAACGGCACGTTTTTTGCGGTCATGTGAGTGAACCGAAATGCCATATTCACCGCCGCGTAACACCCGTCTCGTATAACTCCCCGGTCCGGTCCGTTCCCATCCCTCTTACGTCTGACTGGAAGGAGTCTTATGTCTACCGTTGCAACCGCCCCAACCCGCCCTTCCGTAGTTCACGAGAAATTTTCCAAAGGTCCCGGTTTTTCGGAACGCTGATTTTTATCGGCGTTCTGGTGGTTGGAATTGCCTATATCGGTTGGAGCCTGTCGCGAGATCTAGTCAATCTGCATGTAACTTCCGTGCTTCCATACTTCCTGTTGGGCCTCGCGTTGTTCGTGGCGCTGGGATTTGAATTCGTAAACGGATTCCACGATACCGCCAACGCCGTGGCCACCGTCATTTATACGCACACTCTCGACCCCCACATTGCGGTGGTGTGGAGCGGCTTCTTCAATTTCCTGGGCGTCGTCTCCTCGACAGGAATCGTGGCCTTTGGAATTATCTCGTTGCTGCCCGTCGAACTGATTCTGCAGGTTGGCAGCAACGCCGGATTCGCAATGCTTTTTGCGCTGCTGGTTGCGGCGATTCTTTGCAACCTGGGCACCTGGTATTTCGGATTGCCGGCTTCGAGTTCGCACACCCTCATCGGCTCGATCATTGGCGTCGGCATCACCAATCAGTTGATGAGCGTGCGCAGCGGAACCAGCGGCGTGGATTGGGGCCAAGCGGCTAACGTTGGTAAATCGCTGCTCATTTCGCCGATTGTTGGCTTCATCTGTGCAGGCCTGCTGCTGCTGGTGACCAAAGTCCTGGTGAAGGACAAGAAGCTGTACCAGGCGCCCGAAGGCAGCGCCGCCACCGCCGTTCTGGATTCGCGGTTTGCTGATGCTCACCTGCACTGGCGTCAGTTTCTTCCACGGTTCGAACGACGGCCAAAAAGGCATGGGCCTCATCATGCTCATCCTCATCGGCACCGTACCCACGACTTACGCGCTGAACCACGCCATTACTCCGACGCAAACACAGGACTTTATCGCTGTCTCACGTCATGCCGCTGACTCCCTAAACAAATATGTTGAGCAAGGCGCCGCCATTGGCGATCCCCGCGATGATGTCACGGATTTCATTCGCACCAAGGAATTCAAGCCCAACACCATACTTGCCATGCGCACCCTAATCAACGACGTCGGCACGGAAATGGCTCAATTCAAGGATCTCAAGAACGTGCCCAACGACCAGGTGCGCAACTTTCGCAATGACATGTACCTGACCAGCGAAGCCCCGCGCATCATGCAGAAAAGCGGCAAACCGGAAATCTCGACTGCTGATGCCGCCACGCTGAAAAACTACAAGGGCCACATTGACAAGGCCACGCGCTTCATTCCCTTGTGGGTAAAAGTCGCCGTCGCCATCCGCTCTGGGACTTGGCACCATGGTCGGCTGGAAGCGCATCGTGGTCACTGTCGGAGAAAAAATCGGCAAGAAGCACTTAATCTACGCGCAAGGCGCGGCTGCTGAAATCACCGCCATGGCCACCATCGGCGCGGCCGACTATATTGGCTTGCCCGTCAGTACCACTCACGTTTTATCTTCGGGCGTCGCGGGCACGATGGCGGCAAATCATTCTGGCTTG
>DATMDB010000091.1:0-2664 GCA_035558075.1 Burkholderiales bacterium | reverse complement strand
GCTGCCATAAAGATTGCTCACGCAACGCCCGCAAATCTCCGGATGTTTTGCATCCGCCCCAACGTCGGCGCGGTAATGCCAGCAGCGAGCGCATTTGCGGTGCGGGCTGGGAATGACCTTGACGTACTCCTCATCGCGATTTTCCACTTTGCGAACCGCTGCTTTTGAAGTAATCAGGACAAAACGCAAGTCGTCACCAAGCGAACTCAAGGCAACATATTTTTCGCCCGAGCATGCAAGTTCGATCTCGGCTGCAAGCGATGACCCGATGCGTCCAGACATACGCGCCACTTCAAGTTGCTTCAGCGCCTCAGAACGAACAGCACGTATACGAATCCACTTGTCGACCAAGTGCATCTCGGTAGCAAAATCAGGAAACTGATGCCAGGTTGAAACAAATACGCTCTCCAGACTTTTAGGCGAAAGGTATTCCCAAGCTTCTTCGGCGGTAAAACTTAATATCGGCGCCATTAACCTTACCAAACTTTGCGTTATGTGAAACAGCGTGTTCTGGGCTGAGCGTCGTGCCTTTGAATCTTTAGGCGCTGTATAAAGCCGGTCCTTAAGAATATCCAGATAAAAACCTCCGAGATCCTCCGAGCAAAAAGATTGAAGCTTTTGCGTGATAGTGTGGAACTCGTACTTATCGTAGTAATCCAGCAAATCCGCTTGCCACTGCGCCGTCATACACAGAACATAACGGTCAATCTCCAGCCACTCCCCGACCGGCAGCGCGTGCTTCGCCGGGTCGAAGTCGGTAATGTTGGCAAGCAGAAAACGCAGAGTATTGCGGATGCGGCGGTAGCTTTCCACCACCCCTTTCAGAATCTCGTCTGAAATAGATAACTCGCCTGAGTAGTCGGTCGCCGCGACCCACAACCGCAGGATGTCGGCACCAAGCGTGTCCGCTACTTTTTGCGGGACAATGATATTGCCCTTGGACTTGCTCATTTTGTGGCCCTGGCCATCCACCACAAATCCGTGGGTCAGCAAACTGCGGTAAGGCGCGCGGCCGTCAATGGCACAGCCAGTAAGCAAAGAAGACTGGAACCAACCGCGGTGTTGGTCGGAACCTTCGAGATAAAGATCAGCGGGGTAGCCGTTGAGAGCGCGCAGCACCGTAGCGTGAGTCGTGCCAGAATCAAACCATACATCTAATGTGTCATTCATTTTTCCATAGTCTTTTGCTTCCGCGCCCAGAAGTTCCGCCGCATCGAGCTTGAACCACGCTTCGATGCCCTCGCGCTCCACGCGCTGCGCCACTTGTTCCAGCAGTTCCGGAGTGCGCAGGTGCAATTCGCCACTTTTCTTGTGAATGAAAAACGGAATCGGCACGCCCCAGTTGCGCTGGCGTGAGATGACCCAGTCGGGGCGATTCTTGATCATACCTTCAAGTCGTGCGCGCCCCCATGACGGATAAAACTGCGTATCATCCACAGCGGATTCTGCCAAAAAACGCAGAGTCGGGTGCGCATCATCGTTCAGTTCGTGCCGATCCATGCCAATGAACCACTGGCTGGTGGCGCGGAAAATGATCGGCGTTTTGTGGCGCCAGCAATGTGGGTAGCTGTGTTGCTTTTCTTCCGACTTCAGCAGGAGATTTCTTTTTTTCAATTCGGCTATTATCACCTCGTTTGCTTTCCACACCGTGAGCCCACCGACCAGCGGAATGTTCTTATAAAACCGACCGTCACCTCCGACCGGGTTATCCATCGCCAGCGAGTATTTCAGACCGATGATATAGTCGTCCAGCCCATGCGCTGGTGCCGTGTGTACCAGTCCCGTGCCGGTATCCCAAGTTACGTGTGTTCCACAAACGATGGGGACGCACCGATCATCATAGAACGGATGCTTCAGTCTAATGTGTTCAAGTCGTTCACCCAAGACGAGCTCCTTACCTTTAAGTTTCCCACTGAGACCCAACTCCTTCATCAAATCTCGCTCTTCGAATTTTGCTGGCTTTCCATCCTTCGTTGGCGCCGCTGTTTGCGTGATGACACTGCGAGTAACCAGCATATGGCCCAGCAGTAGAATGCCGCGCTCCGTTTGAACTAACGAATAGCCACCTTCAGTCGGGTGAACGGCGACGGCTTGATCGGCTGGTAACGTCCAGGGCGTGGTCGTCCAAATAACCGCATACAAGCGCTGATCACCGATCTCCTGTTCAGTGAGACCAAATTCAGATAGGAGTTTTTTCTTATCGAGCACCTCAAAGGCGACATAAATGGCTGACGACATCTTTTCTTCGTATTCAACTTCCGCTTCGGCCAGCGCCGAACCGCAGTCAATACACCAGTTGACCGGCTTCTCACCTTGATAGACATAACCATTGTGCAGGATTTTCCCAAGCGCGCGGATTTCCTCTGCCTCGGTCTTGAAATTCATAGTTAGATATGAATTATCCCAATCACCCAGAACGCCCAGGCGGATGAAATCCGTTTTCTGCCGCACGATTTGCGACTGCGCGTACTCGCGGCAAAGCTTGCGAAACTTTTCCGGATCCATTGTCTTGCCGTGCTGCTTTTCCACTTCGTGCTCAATCGGCAAACCGTGGCAATCCCAGCCGGGAACATAGGGTGCGTCAAACCCCGCCAGGGTTTTGCTTTTGACGATGATGTCCTTGAGGATCTTGTTGACCGCATGCCCGATGTGAATGTCGCCGTT